>CAIMSN010000072.1 GCA_903844135.1 uncultured Rhodospirillales bacterium
CCGGCGCGATCCTGCTCGGCCAGCTCAACATGGACGAGTTCGCCTACGGGTTCTCGACCGAGAACGCGCATTACGGCGACACCTGCAATCCGCACGACCCGTCGCTGATCGCCGGCGGATCGTCCGGCGGCTCGGCGGCCGTGGTGTCGGCCGGCTTCGTGCCGCTCACGCTCGGCTCCGACACCAACGGCTCGATCCGGGTGCCGGCCTCGCTGTGCGGCGTGTTCGGCCTCAAGCCGACCTATGGCCGCCTGTCGCGCGCCGGCGCCTACCCGTTCGTCGCCAGCCTCGACCATGTCGGGCCGTTCGCCCGCAGCGTGCGCGACCTGGCGCTGGCGTACGACCTGCTCCAGGGGCCGGACCCGCGCGATCCGGTGCTGTCGGACCGGCCGGCCGACCCGGTCTCCGCGCGGCTCGATGCGCCGGGCGGCTCCCCGGTTGCCGGCTTGCGGGTCGGCGTCCTGCAGGGCTGGTTCCGGCAGGGCGCCTCGGCGCAGGCGCTCGATGCGGTGCAGCGCATCGCCGACGCGCTGGGCGGCGCCGGGGCGCGGATCTCCTCCGCCACCCTGCCGGACGCGGAGGCCGCACGCTCCGCCGCGTTCTGCCTCACCGGTGCCGAGGGCGGCGCGCTGCATCTGCCGGCGTTGCGCACCCGCGCCGCGCTGTACGACCCGGCGGTGCGGGACCGCTTGCTCGCCGGCGCGATGATCCCGGCTTCGGTGACGATCCAGGCGCAGCGCGTGCGCGCGCATGTCCGGGCCCAGGCCGCGCTTCTGTTCGAGTCGTTCGATCTGCTGCTGGCGCCGGCGACGCCGTATCCCGCTGTGCCGCGCGGCGCCGCGACCATCCTGCTCGACGGCGTTCCGGTCTCCGCTCGGGCCAATATGGGGCTCTACGCGCAACCGATCAGCTTCATCGGCCTGCCGGTGCTGTGCGTGCCGGGCCAGGCCGAGACCGACGCGCTGCCGATCGGGGTGCAACTGATCGCCCGGCCCTGGGACGAGGCGATGGCGTTCCGCGCCGCGTCCTGGCTGGAACAGAGCGGAGCCTCCCGCTTTAGGGCGCCGCCGTTGGCGGAGCATGGCGCATGATCGTCGACGACCCGGCCGTGCTGGCCGAGCTCGGCGAGGCGCTGGACCGCTACGAGGCGGCGCTGATGGGCAACGACATCGCCACCCTCGACGCGCTGTTCTGGCAGGCGCCGCAGACCAGGCGGTTCGGCGTGGCGGAGAACCTCTACGGTTTCGCGGCGATCGCCGCCTACCGCCGTGCCCGGCCCGGCGGTGCGCCGCCGCGTACGGTGCTGCGTCGCGCGATCACCACGTTCGGGCAGGACTTCGCCAGTGCCGATCTCGAATTCGAGCCGATCGGGTCGGACAGGATCGGCCGGCAGACGCAATGCTGGGTCAGGACCCCGGATGGCTGGCGGATCGTCTCGGCGCATGTCTCGATGATGGCGGGCTAATCCGCCTTCTTTGTAAGCTGCATGGGGTTCAGCCCGGTGGGGATGATCGGGAACTCCATCCGCGTGCCGGGCGGCGCGCGCGCGAACAGGCGCGCCCGCGCCTGGAAGTCGGTGTGCGCCATGCGCAGGATCGGCCAGTCGTGCGGGATCGCCCAGAGCAGCACCGGCGCCAGCAGGGCCAGACCCGCGGTCCTCGCCCACCAGGCGCGGTCCGCCGCCAGCGTCACCAGCATCGCGATCCAGAGCATCACCGGGGTGGAAAAATAGCGGTTGCCCATCGGCATGTGGGTCATGATCTCCCAGCGCGGCTGGGTCAGCGAGACCTGCGGCGTCAGCAGGCAGGCGACCAGCATCGCGCCGACGAACAGTGCCGCCTGCCGCAGCACCGTCGGGCCGCGCCACAGCGCCGCTATCGCCACCATCACGCCGGCACCGGTCAGCAGCAGCGGCAGCACATTGTCGCGCCAGAGCGCCAGCGCCTGGATCGGGCCGGTGCTGCGCCAGCCGATCTCCGCGCCGAGGATCACCTGCGTGGCGAGCACCTGCGCCAGCATGCGCGGCCCGGCGCCCAGCGGCGCGGTCGAGCGTCCGCCCTGCGCGAGCGTCAGCATCACCACGAGCTGGATCAGGGCGGTCGCGAGCGCCACCGCCAGCCGCGCCCTGCTCGAGGCGCCCGGCTGCCGGACCGCCTGCCAGAGCGCCACTGGCGCCAGCATCAGCATGAACGGCCCGCTCAGGCCGGACAGCGACAGCACGACGAGGTCGAACGCCCAGCCCGGCCGGGAGACGGCCGGCCGGCCCAGCACGATCAGCAGCGACAGCAGCGCCAGGTTCCACTGCGCGTTGGTCAGGTTGACGTAGAACTCGAGCGCGTTCGGCACCGCAAGATACAGCAGCGCCAGCGCCAGCCGCGCGGCGCGGGACGGGATCGCCGACGCCATCCGCGTCGACACCAGGAACAGGGCCGGCAGCAACTGCACCCCGAACGCGGCCAGCGCGAAAAGGGTCGGCACGGCGGTGAGCGGCATGGGCTGCACCGCCAGCCCGACCAGGCGTTGAAGCGTGTCGAGATAGCCCCCGGCCGGCATCAGCAGGCAGCCGAGACCGTGATTGTAGGCATCCGGATAGAACGACCAGCCCTCGTCGCCCCACAGCTCGGCCCGCAGTAGCGCCTCGGGCTTGCGCGAGAACAGCAGCAACGCGAACGGCAGCGCCAGGAGGGCGACCGGCAGCTTTTCGGTGCGCGGTGAAGAGGCTGGGTCGGTCACGGACTCGCTCGGCCGGAGGACTGGACCTCGGCTATGCGGCGGGGCGGTCCTGGCGGTCAATCGCCGCCAGCAGGCCGGCCGCGACCAGGCCCGGCAGCAGCGCCAGCGCCACCACGGCGCCGCCGCAGACGGCGGCCCCGCTCCAGAGCAGCAGCACCCAGAGCCAGACCGGCCGCGATGCCCGCACCAGCACGATCAGTGCCAGGCCGCCGAGGCACGGCACGGCTCGCACCAGCGCATGGAACGCCACCCCGAGCGGATCGACCACCAGCGCCCGGTACGGCGGCAGCGCGCCGCCCGGGCCGGGGACGATCGATTGCCACCAGCGCGCCAGCGTTCCCAGCAGGACGAGCAGCCCCTGCGCGGTGCTGTCGAACAGCAGCATCAGCAGCACCAGCAGGAGGGGGAGCATCAGCAGCGCGATCGCGCACAGGCCGGAGCCGATCGCGACGGTCCTCAGGACCAGGTCTGTCCAGCGATGTCTCAGCGTGTGCACCAGGGAATTGGAGGTCCGGGCGGGAATCGAACCCACATACGCGGATTTGCAGTCCGCTACATCACCACTCTGCCACCGGACCGAAGGGTGCGGCAGCGCGTATGACCCGAGGACCGGCCAAGGTCAAGTCTCCCGACGCGTCGCTTTGCAGCCTGCAGCCGGGACCCTATAACCGCCGCTCGATCAGCCGATGCGGCAGCCTTTGTCCTTGCGTGGAGCACCATGAGCCAACCTGCCAGCACCCTCGCTTCGGCACCGGGCCCGACCGACTACGAGACGGCGCGCCTGCGCATGGTCGATACCCAGATCCGGCCGGTGCAGGTCAGCGATCTCAGGGTGCTCGAGGCGATGCGGCGGTTGCCGCGGGAGCGCTTCGTCGGCGCCGACCGGCAGGCGATCGCCTACATGGACCAGGACGTGCCGCTGTCCGGCGGCCGCGTGCTGACCGAGCCGCGGGTGATCGCCCGGCTGGTGCAGGCGCTGGTGCCGCATCGCGGCGAGCGTGCGCTGGTGGTCGGCGCCGGCACCGGCTACGCGGCCTGCCTGCTCGATGCGCTGCTGGTCGAGGTGGTGGCGCTGGAGCAGGACGAGGCGCTGGCCGCGCAGGGCCAGGCGCTGCTGGCCGAATTGGCGCCGAAGGTTTCCTACCGCGTCGGGCCGCTCGCCGAGGGCTGCGCCGATGCCGGGCCGTACGACATGATCCTGATCGATGGTGCGGTGCGGGCGATCCCGGATGCCCTTTCCGGGCAGCTCACCGCCGCCGGACGAATCGCCGGAGTGCTTGCGGTGCCGGGCAAGGTGGCGACTGCGTTCCTGGCCGACGCCGCGCCTGCCGGCGAGTCGGCCGCCGGCCTGCGGCCGCGGGCGCAGTTCGATTGTGCCACGCCGTTGCTGCCGGAGCTCGCTCCTGCGCCGGCGTTCCGGTTCTGACCGGGCCGGACTGGAAGCTGCGCGGGGTTTCGTGGCAGTAAAGGCGGGATGCGGACGGTTGCGTCCGATGCCGGGCTTGTGACGGAGAAGATGCGCGATGATGATCAGCCGAGGCATGGGCGCTGGCTTGCTTGCCCTGCTGTACAGCTCCACGGCGCTGGCGCAGAAATATGACGGCAGCGGGTCGCCGACCTTCGTTCCGCATACGCTCCAGGAGGCGCTGGCCAACGCCTACCTGACCAACCCGACCTTGCAGGCGGAGCGTGCCGCCTTGCGCGCCGTGGACGAGAACGTGCCGACCGCGCTGGCCGGCTGGCGTCCGACGGTCAGCGTGACGACGAGTGGGATCGTTCAGAGTGGTGCGACCACAAGTGGCGCTTTCGCAGGATCGAGTACACCGATTCCGGCGACGGCTTTGCACGGTCTGCGTGGCTACACGGTTGGCGTCACCGCGACCCAACCGCTCTATCAGGGCGGCAGGACGACCGGACAGACCCATCAGGCGGTGAATCGCGTTCTGGCCGAGCGCGCCAACCTGATCGCCACCGAGCAGCAGGTGTTCGCCAACGTGGTCAGCGCCTATGTCGGCGTGATCGAGGACCAGCAACTGCTCCAGCTCCAGATCAACAACGAGAAGGTGCTGGAGGAGCAGCTCCGGGCCACCAACGACCGGTTCCGCGTCGGCGAGATCACCCGCACCGACGTCGCCCAGGCGGAAGCGGCGCTGGCCAGCGCGCGGGCCTCGCGGCAGCAGGCGGAGGGAACCCTGCAGACCGCGCAGGCGACCTACACCCAGCAAGTCGGCGTGGCGCCGTCGCCAAATCTGATCCCGCCGCAGCCGCTGGCGCTGCCGGCGCACGACCAGGACAACATCGTGGCGATGGCGGTGTCGAACAATCCGAACGTCGTCAACGCTTTGTTCACCGAATCCAGCGATAAGGATGCGGTGGATGTAGCGATGGCGACACTGATGCCGAAACTTGCTCTACAGGGCCAGTATGCGAACAGCGCCGATCAGGGGCTGCCGAACGAGCGCAGCTTCATCAGCGAAGGCCTCATCACGCTGACCGTCCCGCTCTACCAGGGCGGCTCCGAATACGCCGCCGTGCGCCAGGCCAAGCAGACCGCGCAGCAGGCGCGCCGCCAGGTCGACGTGCAGCGCCGCAGCGCCGCCCAGCTCGCCATCTCCAACTGGCAGAACCTGATCTCCTACAAGGCGTCGATCGACAGCAACCGCAGCGCGATCCAGGCCAACATCGTCGCCCTCGACGGCGTCGAGCGCCAGGCGATCGTCGGCACCAGCACCACCCTCGAAGTTCTGCAGCAGCAGCAGACCCTGCTCTCGTCGCAGGTCGCGCTGGTGCAGAGCCTGAGCAATCTGGTGCTGTCCTCCTACGGCGTCGCCGGCGCCATCGGCCGCCTGACCGCGCGCGACCTCAGCCTGAGCGTGCCGCTCTACGACGAGACCGCGTACTACAACGCGGTCAAGGATCGTCTCTGGGGCCTGAACGACTACGCCGTCTCGCAGCCCGGCCGCTGAGCATGAGCGGTCCGTCCTCCATCGGCGCGTCGCCAGGGCCGGATGTCGAAGACCAGGACGGGTCGATGGATTCGATCCTGGCCTCGATCCGCCGGATCATCATGGAGGACGAGGCCGGGGTTTCCGCCGCCAGGGACCCGCATGCCCAGGAGGAGCAGGATGACGAGCTGCTGGTCCTGAAGCCGTCGATGATGGTCGAGCGTGCCGACAAGGGAGCCGAGACGATGGATCAGCATGCGCCGGTGACGCCGGCCCTCACCGCCGCCGAGCTCGCCGCCTCCTTGTTCGACCAGGAGCCGGAACCGCCCGCGCCGGCGCCAGCTCATTCCGTGCCGACGCCAGCGGCGCCGTTGGCCATGCCTGCGGCGGCGCCGCCGCTGGCGCAGCCGCCGCGCCCGCAGACGGCACCGTCCGCGACCGAGGACGCCCCGCTGCTGGCGCCGGACGCGAGGCGCGCCGCGACGCAGTCGCTGGCCACTCTGCAGGACGCGGTCCGTCCGCTCGCTGCGCCGGCTGCCACGCAGGACGCCGGTGTTCCGGTGCTCAGGTCCGGCGGTCCGTCGCTCGAGGACATGGTGCGCGACGAGCTGCGCGGTCAGCTCAAGCTCTGGCTCGACGCCAACCTGCCGGGCATGGTGGAGCGGCTGGTCCGCCAGGAAATCGAACGGCTGGCCCGCCCGGCCTGAACCGGACCACCGCCGAGCGCGACAACCATGCGCGGCGGCGGCTTCCAGCGCCGGCTTCGAGCCTCTAGTTTCGCCGCCATGCTGGACAAGAGTTTCTCGCCCGACACCGCCGAGCCCCGCCTCTACGCGCTCTGGGAACAGGATGGCCGCTTCGCCGCCCGCCCGGACAGCGACGCCGCGCCTTTCACCATCATGATCCCGCCGCCGAACGTCACCGGCACGCTGCATGCGGGACACGCGCTGACCATGACGCTGCAGGATATCCTGGTGCGCTGGCGCCGCATGCAGGGCCGCGACGCGCTCTGGCAGCCCGGCACCGACCATGCCGGCATCGCCACCCAACTGGTGGTCGAGCGCCAGCTCGATGCCGAAGGCGTGCGACGCGCCGAGCTCGGCCGCGACGGCTTCGTCGAGCGCGTCTGGGACTGGAAGCGCCAGTCCGGCGGCCAGATCACCCGCCAGCTCCGCCGCCTCGGCGCCTCGCTCGACTGGCAGCGCGAGCGCTTCACCATGGATGACGGCCTGTCGGAGTCGGTGCGCACGGTGTTCGTGCGCCTGTATCGCGAGGGCCTCATCATGCGCGCCAGGCGCCTGGTGAACTGGGACCCGTCGTTCCGCTCGGCGATCTCCGACCTCGAGGTCGAGAACCGCGAGGTGAGAGGCCATCTCTGGTATATCCGCTATCCGGTCGAGGGCGGCGACGGCCTCACCCTGACGGTCGCCACCACCCGCCCGGAGACCATGCTCGGCGACACCGCGGTGGCGGTGAACCCGGACGATGCCCGCTACGCCGCCCTGGTCGGGCGCTTCGTCCTGCTGCCGCTCACCGGCCGGCGTATCCCGATCGTCGCCGACGCCTATTCCGATCCGGAGAAGGGCACCGGCGCGGTCAAGATCACGCCGGCGCACGATTTCAACGATTTCGCGGTCGGCGAGCGGCACGGCCTGGCGATGCCGAGCATCCTCGACGCCGATGCGCGCATCACCCTCGACGAGATCGACGCCGATCTGGCCGAGATCCAAGGCCTGGCCGATCCCGGCTTCGTCCGCTCGCTCGCCGGTCAGTCGCGCGAGGCGGCGCGCCAGGCGATCGTCGCCGAGCTCGAGCGTCTCGACTGGCTCGAAAGGATCGAGCCGCACGTCAACCAGGTGCCGCACGCCGAGCGCGGCGGCGCCGTGGTCGAGCCGCGCCTGACCACGCAATGGTATTGCGACGCGGCCAGGCTGGCCGGGCCGGCGATCGACGCGGTCGAGACCGGACGCGTGCAGTTCGTGCCGAGGCAATGGGAGAACACCTTCTTCGCCTGGATGCGCGACATCCAGCCCTGGTGCATCAGCCGCCAGCTCTGGTGGGGCCATCGCATCCCGGCCTGGTACGGGCCGGATGGGCACGTATTCGTCGCTCACGACGCCGACGAGGCGGCGGAGCAGGCGCTGCTGCACTACAACGTCGCCACCGAGCTGGTCCGCGACGAGGACGTGCTCGATACCTGGTTCTCGTCGGCGCTGTGGCCGTTCTCGACGCTCGGCTGGCCGCACCATACCGCCGACCTCGCCCGCTATTATCCGGGCGACGTGCTGGTCACCGGCTTCGACATCATCTTCTTCTGGGTCGCCAGGATGATGATGATGGGTCTGCATTTCATGGGCGAGGTGCCGTTCCGCCAGGTCTTCATCCACGGGCTGGTGCGCGACGAGCGCGGCCAGAAGATGAGCAAGAGCAAGGGCAACGGCCTGGATCCGCTCGAGCTGATCGACAGCTACGGCGCCGATGCGCTGCGCTTTGCCGTCTGCGCGCTGACCGGGCAGGGGCGGGACGTGAAGCTCGGGCCGAAGCGGGTCGAGGATTATCGCGCCTTCGTCACCAAGCTCTGGAACGCGGCGCGATTCTGCGAAATGAACCAGGTGCGTCCGGTCGAGGGGTTCGTGCCGGCCGACGCCAGGGGCCGGCTCGCACGCTGGATCCTCGACGAGGCGGCGCTCGCCTCGGCGGACGCCACCGCCGCCCTGGAGGCCTACCGCTTCGACGAGTACGCCGCCGTCGTCTATCGGTTCACCTGGAACCGCTTCTGCGACTGGTTCCTGGAATTCGCCAAGCCGGTGTTCAACGCCGGCGACAGCGACGAGGCGATCGAGCTGCGCGCCGCGACCGCCGAGGTTCTGGGCACCATCCTGCGTCTGCTCAATCCGGTGATGCCGTTCGTCACCGAGACGCTCTGGGCCGAATTCGGCTTCGGTGCGGAAGGCAGCCTGATCGCCGCCGCGTGGCCGCGGCCGGAGCGGCTGGCGCAGTCCGACGAGATCGCACGCGAACTCGACTGGGTGATCCGGTTCATCGGCGAGATCCGCGCCGTCCGCGCCGAGATGAACGTGCCGCCGGCCAAGGTGACGCCGGTGCTGCTGCGCGATGCGGATCCGTCGACCGTCTCCCGCACCCGGGCCTGGTCGGAGGCGATCGGGCGCATGGCGCGGGTGTCCGGGGTCGCGGTGCTGGACGGCGAGATGCCGACCGGCGCCGCGCAGGCGGTGGTCGACGAGGCCACCCTGATCCTGCCGCTGGACGGCATCATCGACCTCGCCGCGGAGCGCGCACGTCTCGGCAAGGAAATCGCGCAGGCCACGAACGAGACGGAGAAGGTCGAGCGCAAGCTCGCCAACGCCGACTTCGTCGCCCGCGCGAAGCCGGAGGTGGTGGCGGAGAATCGTGAGAGACTGAGCGCGTTCCAGCAGGAAATCGCGCGGCTGCAAGCGGCGCTGCGGCGTCTCGACTGAGGAGAAGAGAGCAATCATGACCAAAGTCTGGGACAAGAGCCGCCTGCCGTCGCGCCACGTCACCGAGGGTCCGGGACGCGCGCCGCACCGCAGCTACTATTATGCGATGGGGCTGACCGAGCAGCAGATCCATCAGCCCCTGGTCGGTGTCGCCACCTGCTGGAACGAGGCGGCGCCTTGCAACATCTCGCTGTCGCGCCAGGCGCAGTCGGTGAAGCGCGGCGTCGACGAGGCCGGCGGCACGCCGCGCGAATTCACCACCATCACCGTGACCGATGGCATCGCCATGGGCCACCAGGGGATGAAATCGTCGCTGGTATCGCGCGACGCGATCGCCGACACCGTCGAGCTCACCATGCGCGGCCACGGCTACGACGCGCTGGTCGGGCTGGCCGGCTGCGACAAGTCGCTGCCCGGCATGATGATGGCGATGCTGCGCCTGAACGTGCCGGCGGTGTTCATGTATGGCGGCTCGATCCTGCCCGGCCGGTTCAAGGGCCGCGACGTGACCGTGGTCGACGTGTTCGAGGCGGTCGGCCAGCACGCCGCCGGCAACATGTCCGACGAGGATCTGTTCGAGCTCGAATGCGCCGCCTGCCCGTCGGCCGGCGCCTGCGGCGGCCAGTTCACCGCCAACACCATGGCCACGGTCAGCGAGGCGATCGGCCTGGCGCTGCCGGGTTCGGCCGGCTCGCCGGCGCCGTACGAGGAGCGCGACCTGTTCGCGGTCGAGAGCGGCCGCGCGGTGATGCGGCTGCTGGAGCGCAACCTGCGGCCGCGCGACATCGTCACCCTGAAGGCGCTGGAGAACGCCGCCGTGGTGGTCGGCGCCACCGGCGGTTCCACCAATGCGGCGCTGCATCTTCCGGCGATCGCGCATGAATGCGGCATTCGCTTCACCATGGACGACGTGGCGCAGATCATGCGCCGGACGCCGTACATCGCCGACCTCAAGCCGGGCGGCAAGTATGTGGCGCTCGACGTGCATCGCGTCGGCGGCATTCCGGTGATCCTGAAATCCCTGCTCGATGGCGGGCTGCTGCATGGCGACTGCATGACGGTCAGCGGCCATACCCTGGCGGAGAACCTCAAGGACGTCGTGTTCCCGACCGGCCAGGACGTGGTCTATCCGGTGTCGCAGGCGATCTCCACCACCGGCGGCGTGGTCGGTCTGAAGGGCAACCTCGCGCCGGACGGCGCGATCGTGAAGATCGCCGGTCTCAAGCAGCTTCGTTTCGAGGGCACCGCCCTGTGCTTCGATTGCGAGGAGGACGCGTACGCCGCCGTCAATGACCGCGCCTACAAGGAAGGCGACGTGATCGTGATCCGCTACGAGGGCCCGAAGGGCGGGCCCGGCATGCGCGAGATGCTGTCCACCACCGGGGCGATCTACGGCCAGGGCATGGGCGAGAAGGTGGCGCTGATCACCGACGGGCGCTTCTCCGGCGGCACGCGCGGCTTCTGCATCGGTCATGTCGGGCCGGAAGCCGCCGCCGGCGGTCCGATCGCGCTGCTGCGGAACGGCGACCGCATCGTCATCGATGCCGAGGCCGGCACCATCGACGTTCTGCTCGACGCCGAGACGCTGGCGGAGCGCAGCCGCGTCTGGCAGCCGCGCGGCACCGACTACAATAGCGGCGCGATCTGGAAATTCGCCCAGCTCGTCGGCCCGGCGCATCTCGGCGCGGTGACGCATCCGGGCGCAGAGGCGGAAACCCACGTCTATGCCGATATCTGACCCGCCGTTTGCCGCAAGGAAGGTCGAAGCATGATCCAGTTCTACTACAACCTCGCGCCCAACCCGATGAAGGTGGCGTTGTTCCTGGAAGAAGCCGGGCTCGCCTACGAGCCGATCCCGGTCGACAGCCGGAAGGGCGAGCAGTTCGCGCCGGCTTTCACCGCGCTCAACCCGAACAACAAGCTGCCCTGCATCGTCGACGGCGATGCGACGGTGTTCGACAGCAACGCCATCCTGCTCTACCTCGCCGAAAAGACCGGGCGGTTCCTGCCGGAGTCGGACACGCAGGCGGCGCGGGGCGAGTTTTTGTCCTGGCTGATGTTCGTCGCCTCCGGCATCGGTCCCTATTCCGGCCAGGCGGTGCATTTCCGGCATTTCGCGCCGGAGCCGAAGGAATATGCGCTGAAGCGCTATGCGTTCGAGGCGGACCGGCACTGGTCGATCCTGGAGCAGCGCCTGTCCGGGCGCCGCTTCATGCTCGGCGAGACCTACACCATTCTCGACATGGCGGTGTGGGGCTGGGCACGGATGCTGCCGCGCGTGACCGGCGACGACGCGATCTGGACCAGGCTGCCGAATCTCGCGCGGCTGATGGATGAGATCGGTGCCCGCCCGGCGGCGCAGCGCGCGCTGGCGCTGCAGGACCGCCACGCCTTCAAGACCGAGATGGACGACGACGCGCGTCGAGCCATGTTCCGCCACATCGCTTGACCGCGTCGCGGTTTACACAGCGTCCGCGTCCGGCCGGCGCCATCGCGTGCCGGGCCGATATCTGGAGATCCGCGCATGAGCAGTCCGTCCGACTACACGCCGCCGAAGATCTGGAGCTGGAACAGGGAGAATGGCGGAAAATTCGCCAGCACCAACCGTCCGGTCGCCGGCGCCACCCATGACAAGGAGCTTCCGGTCGGTCTTCACCCGCTGCAGCTCTATTCGCTGGCGACGCCGAACGGGGTGAAGGTCACCATCATGCTGGAGGAGCTGCTGGCCGCCGGACATGGCGGCGCGGAATATGATGCCTGGCTGATCAAAATCGGCGACGGCGACCAGTTCGGCAGCGGCTTCGTGTCGGTGAACCCGAATTCCAAGATCCCGGCGCTGGTCGACCGCAGCGGCACCGCGCCGCAACGCGTGTTCGAGTCCGGCGCGATCCTGCTCTACCTGGCGGAGAAGTTCGGCGCCTTCCTGCCGGCCGACCATGCCGGGCGCACCGAATGCCTGTCCTGGCTGTTCTGGCAGATGGGCAGCGCGCCCTATCTCGGCGGCGGCTTCGGGCATTTCTATACCTACGCGCCGACCAAGATCGAATACGCGATCGACCGCTTCGCGATGGAGGCCAAGCGCCAGCTCGACGTGCTCGATCGTCGCCTGGCCGAGACCGAGTATCTGGCCGGCAGCGACTATTCGATCGCCGACATCGCCGTGTTCCCCTGGTATGGCGGCCTGGCCAAGGGCTGGCTCTACGACGCGGCGGAGTTCCTGCAGGTGCAGGAATACAAAAACCTGAATCGTTGGGCCGATGCGATCGCGCGGCGTCCGGCGGTGCAGCGCGGCCGCATGGTCAACCGGGTGTTCGGCGAGCCGTCGAGCCAGTTGCGCGAGCGGCACGCGGCGTCGGACTTCGACACCAGGACCGAGGACAAGATCGCGTCCGGATCGTGACGCCTCAGGCCGGCACGCGACCCTCCCGCCGGCTCCGCAGCGGGAACACCGCGGCGGCCATCAGCAGCGCCATCACCAGGGTGCTGCCGGCGAGCCCGAGCCCGCTTGTGTCCGCCGACAGGTCGGCGATGCTGGTGCCGGCGGTGCGGGCCAGCAGCACCAGCGCCCAGTAGCGGTCGGCGCGCCGTCCGCCGACTCCCGCGGCGACGCAGAGCGCCACGGCCAGCGCGCTGCCCAGCAGCAGCGACGCGGTCTGCAGACCCCAGAGATGCGATGCGTCGTCGCCGAGCACGGTGCCGAGCGTCCCGGCCACGAACAGGGTCGCCCAGAAACGTGCGTCGGTGCGGGCCGGATCCGCCAGCCAGGCGCCGCCCACGAGAAGAGCGGCGAGACCGGAGATCAGCGCCGGCTGGCCGAGATGCCAGTCATGGGTCGCCAGATCGGCCAGGTTGGTGGCGATGGTGCGCACCAGCACCACCGCCGACCAGAAGAACGGCCTGGTCGGCAGGCGCGTCCGCCGGTCGGCGAGCAGCGCGCCGGCCAGCAGCGCCAGCAACGCCGGCACGCCCATCCAGTGGCCGAGATGCAGGTCGTGCGCGACCAGGTCGCCGAGATTGGCGCCCAGCAGGCTGGCGACGCACAGGGCGGTCCAGTAGCGGGCGCCGAGGGCCGGCGCCGTGCCGGCCGGCAGCCTCAAGCGCGCAGGCCGATCTGCGGATCGGTCATGCTGTCCTCGCCGGTTTCGATGTGGCCGGCGACCTGCGCCCGGTAGGACGGATCGCTCTCGATCGTCACCGTCAGGTCGTACCAGCCGAACGCGGTACGCGCCGCCACCGGCAGCACGACCGACCGGCCGGGCGACACCACGACGCGTTCGCTCCGGCCGCTATAGGCGTTCAGCACCGAAACCACCGCGCCGCGCCCGGCATGGTCGGCGATCTCCAGCACCACGGAAACCGACCCCGCCTCCTCTGCGGCACGGACCGATACGGTATCGCCGCCGCCGGTGCCGGCGAAGGCGCGCAGGAAGCCGTTGGGACCATAGACCGAAAGGTCGTACGCGGCGCCCGGCGCCACGCTCCAGAGGTCGGACAGCTCCCGGCCCGGCGAGACGGTGAAATTGCGCGGCGGCTGCGTCGCGTTGCCGGAGCGAACCTGGAACACCGCTGCCTGGCTGCCAGCGTTGCCGAAGGTCAGCGAGAACGCGGCGCCGTCCCGGGTCATGCCGCCATGGCTGCGCAGCCGGTAGGGCAGCGCGCGGGCGCGGCGCAGCCCGACCTCCTGCTGCGGCATCGCCTGCACCGTGGGCGGCAGCGGCTTGTAGTCCGGATAGCGCTCGGTGTTCGGCGGCTGGTAGGAGACGGTCGAGGGCAGGGTGGCGACGGCACGGTTCGGGGTGCGGAAATCGAACGCCGAGGTGAGATCGCCGGCCACGGCGCGGCGCCACGGGGTGATGTTGGCCTCGACCAGGCCGGGATCGTCGTGGCCGAAACGCTGCTCGATGAAGCGGATGATCGAGGTGTGGTCGAATAGCTGGCTGTTGACGAAGCCGCCGCGGCTCCAGGGCGACACCACCAGCATCGGCACCCGGGCGCCGACCCCGTACGGACCGGCGACATAGGTGTCGTTGCCGGCGAACAGCTCGTTGATGGTGTCGACGGTCGAGGCGCCGGTCTGCGGCCCGGTCGGTACCGTCGGCGGCACCATGTGGTCGAAGAAGCCGTCATTCTCGTCATAGGTGATGAACAGCGCGGTCCGGCTCCAGACCTCCGGATCGGCGGTCAGGATGTCGAGCATCTGCGACACGTACCAGGCACCGTAATTGGCCGGCCAGTTCGGATGTTCGGTGTAGGCTTCCGGCGCAACGATCCAGGAGACCTGCGGCAGCTTTCCGGCCTTCACGTGGGCCTCGAAGCCGGCGAACGGCGAATCGCCGGCGGAGATGTCGGTGCCGGTGCGGGCGCGCTGCGCCAGCGGCGAGCCGTCCGGCGCGTTCTGATACTGGTGGAAATACAGCAGCGAATTGTCGCCGTAATTGCCGATATAGGCGTCGCTGGTGTAGCCCCATTCCCCGGCCTGAGTCAGGCCGGTGCCGATATCCTGGTAGATCTTCCAGCTAACTCCGGCCGCCTGCAGGCGCTCGGGAAAGGTGCTCCAGTCGTAGCCGGCCTCGGCATTGTCGATGACAGGGCCGCCGTTCTTGCCGTCGTTTCCGACCCAGCCGGTCCACATGTAGTAGCGGTTCGGGTCGGTCGGGCCGAGCAGCGAGCAGTGATAGGCGTCGCAGATCGTGAACGCGTCCGCCAGCGCGTAGTGGAACGGGATGTCGGACCGGTCGAGATGCGCCATGGTCGTGGTGCCCTTGGCCGGTACCCAGCCGTCCCAGTTGCCGTTGTTCCAGGCCGCATGGGTGGTGTCCCAGTCGTGCGGCAGATCCTCGATGAACTGCAGGCCCAGGTCCGGCGCGGTGGGATGGAACGGCAGCACGTAGGACGTGCCGGTGGGTTGCTGCCAGATCGGCGCGCCGGACGGCAGCCGCATCGCCCGCGGATCGCCGAAGCCGCGCACGCCCTGGAGCATGCCGAAATAATGGTCGAAGGAGCGGTTCTCCTGCATCAGCACGACGATGTGCTCGACGTCGCGGATCGTCCCGGTGGCGTTGTGCGCCGGGATCGCCAGCGCACGTCCGATGCTGGCCTGCATGGCGCTCGCCGCGGCGCCGGTGCCGAGCAGCTTCAGGAAGGAACGACGATCGGTCTTGCTCACGGGTCCACCGCTGTTCAGTTGCGCGGCCATCGAGGCCGGGCAACTGACTAGCCGGTGCGGAACGCCCTGTCGGTTACAGCTTCAAGACGTTCTTGATCCGGAACGGCGTCGTATCAATGACGCGCCGCCACGATCGCATCGAGCGACGCGGTGGCGCCGGCAGCGATACGGGCCAGATGCGGGTAACGCAGCCCCTGATGGTAGTCGATCCTGACCATGCGATAGCGATTGCCGGCCTTGATCAGCAGCTCGATCGGCGTGGTGTTGCCCTTGGCGGCGGTGATCGCCTGCTTCAGCAGATCAGGATCGTACGTCATGCCGTTCACGGCGACGATCTGCGATCCGACCACAATCCCGGCCTGGAACGCCGGGCTGTTCCAGATCGCGTTGCGGACCATGCCGTCCTTGGTCAAGGCCAGACCGACCGAGAAGTCGAAATCGACCATCTTCCTGATGTCGTCGTCGCTCTTCATGAAGGGGCTGATCTTGTCCGTGAAGGTCAGCCGGTATCCGCCACGTGCGAGACCGTCGAGCGGCGCCTCCGGGCCGGTCGCATACAGGCGCTGGTTCAGGTATCCGGCCCAGTCGTACGGCGCAACCGCGTTCAGCGCCCGGACGATGTCGTCGAATGTGTAGGTCCGTGTGACGGCGCTGCCGTCGTCGACGCCGAAGAAGGCGGCGGCGAAACTGTCGAGCGACTTGGCGCCGTTCGTCATCGCGCGCAGCCTGGTGTCGATATCGAGCCAGACCAGCGCCCCCTCCTCGTAGTAATCCTCCGAGCGCTGCCAGGAGCGCCAGGGGATCGGACGGCGGGTGGCGATCACCGGATCGTTGGTGGTGTCCTCCAGATCGCGCCAGTTGCGGCCGATGCCGTTGCTGTAGGTGGCCGCGGTGAGCGCCAGGCAGTCCAGCACGTCCTGCTTCGACCACAGGCCGGAGCGGGCGGCGAGGATCTTGCCCCAATATTGCGTCTGCCCCTCATACACCCAGAGCAGCGTATCACGCTCCGGCTCGTTGAAGTTCGGCTGCCACAGGTCCGCGGGCCTGCGGAACTTGCCGTTCCAGCTATGGGTGTATTCGTGCGACAGCAGGTCGCGATCGGCGCGGTCGTTGTCCCAGTCGGTGAAATAGTTGCGGCCGACGCCGTTCTCTGACGAAAGATGATGCTCGAGCCCGATTCCGCCCAGCTCGTCGGACAGCGACAGCAGGAAATCGTAGTGCGCGTAATGATGCGACGCGAACAGCAGGTGCGCCTGCGTCACCAGGTCGCGATGTACCGCCAGCTCCGCCGGGGTGATGGCGATGTCCTCGGGCAGGTCGCCGACGATGTCGAGATGCACCGGCACCGTGCTCCCGGGCGCCAGATCCTCCGACCGCGCGTATTTGCCGGCCAGGACCGGGTTGTCGACCAGCAGGTTGAGCGTGGTCGGCTTGTAGTGCACCGTCGCGCCGTCCTTCGACGCCACGTCCATGGCGGAGAAGGCCTGCCAGCCCTCCGGATAGGTCACGGTCGCGTCGAAACGGATGTCGCGCGAGAAATAGCCCGCCGGATACAGCAGGATGTTATTCCATTGCAGGCTGAGCATCGCCGGCGTCATCACCACGCGGCCCTGCTTCTCGTCGGTCGGCGAGAGATACTGGTAGTCCAGCTCCAGCGCGGTCGCGCCGTCCGGCACCGGCACGTGGAAGGCATAGACGTCGACCGGATCGCGCACCCAGGGCAGGATTTTGCCGCCGGCGCGAATCACCAGGCTGGCGAACTTGTCGAGGTCGCCGGTCGGCGAATGGTCGCCGGGTAGCCATTTCGGGAACAGCAGCACGTGGTCGCCGGCGCCGCTTACCGGGATCGTCTCGTGGCCGGTGAAGATGTGGCGGTCGAGGTCGGTCGCGTCGATCTTCAACTGGATGGCGCCCGGATAGGGCTTGTCCACAGGCGGCGCGATCGGCGGCACGCTTGCGGCCGGCATCGGTTGCGGCTCCTGCTGCGCGGCCGCGGGGTTCGGGGCGGTGGCCAATCCCGCCGCGAGGGCGACGATCGAGACGCGGCAGAGCAGGCGGCCCCGACGCAGGGAGGAGGCGCGGTCTAGTACAGTCACGAGGCGGCTATCCCGGTTTGTGGCGCCGCACCAGGCCACTTATTTCTTTGTGTGGCAACCGCGCGCGGTTGCCCGCGACTGCGGCGCAAAGTTTCGTCACCCGAGTTAAAACATTACACACAATGCCGTCGTTGCAAGGGTTTGCGCGCTCGTGTCTGATTGGCGGCGATGGACAGGCTGAGCCCGACACCGACCGCAGAGCTGATTCCGCCCGGGGCCTCGGGCGGCAGCACCTTGCGCACCACGGTCTATGGGCTGCTCGCCTTGATGTTGGCGGGCGGCGCGTGGGTCAGGTTCAACGATCAGATCGCCAGCGTCGCGCCGTCGGTGGCGGCGCCCGCCCAGACCGTGGCGCAGGACGCCGCGAGCAGCGCCGCGGCGAACCACGCCGTCCGGCGCCTGGTCGAGCTGGAATTGGTGTCCAAGGCGGCGGAGCCGGCGGCGGTCGCGTCGCTCGGCCTGCCGTCCGGGCAGTCCGACCAGCTCGCAGCCGCTCTGAAACGGGACCGGCTGCGCCTGGTGCAGATGCCGCTGTTCGACGCCGGCGCGGCGCTCCCGGACGGATCGGATGGCGGCCGCAGCGTCGTCGTCAGCACGGCGGGCTTCTCGCGCCTGGTCCGTCTCGGCCGACAGCCGGTGGTGGTCACGCTGCCGATCAACCGGACCGGCACCGTCACGTTCCAGCCGGCGCCCGGGGTTCGCGACACCATCGATATCGGCGCTTTGACCGCCAGCGGCCCGGTCAGCCTGCCCGATCTCGCGCGCGGCCAGGCGCTCGATGTCGGCGTGATCGCGCAATGAAGGGCCTGCTGCCGGCCGCCACGCGGCTGATGCCGCTGATGATGCTGGCGTTCCTGACGCTGGCGACGGTACAGATCCTGATCCAACTGCATCTGTCGCCGGCGCATGTGCTAGAGGTGGCGCTGTCCTGGGTGACCAGGGCCGGCTGGCTCTACGCCGTGCTCGGATCGGCCTGCTGGGCGCTGGTGCTCGGCGGAATCGGCTACGAGTGGCGCGCCGGGATCGCCGACCGCAAGGCCAGCCTGGTCGGGCAGGGGTTTCGCGCACGGCGCAAGCGACGGGGATGGATGATGGACGTTCTGGCCCGGCTGACCAATCGTGCGGCGCTCGAGGACATGCTGGCGCACCAGGACAAGGTGACCGTGATCGATGCGGTGGCGCTCTCCGCCACGCTGCGCTCGCAGGTGATCGGCCAGGACCAGGTGTGCGAGGACATCGCCCAGCAGTTGCGCCGGCGCCTGGCGCTGCAGGTGCGCGGCAAGCCGGTCGGCATCTTCCTGCTCGCCGGCCCGCCCGGTACCGGCAAGACCTATCTCGCCAAGCGCCTGGCCGCGGCGCTCGGCCGCAAGCTGCTGCACTTCGACATGACGCAGATGAGCGCGCCGCACGCCGCCACCCAGCTTTTCGGCTCGCCGAAGGGCTATGTCGGCTCCGACAGCTACGGCAAGCTGACCGGCGGGCTGAAGGAGACCCCGGACGCCGTCGTGCTGCTCGACGAGATCGAGAAGGCGCATCCCGACGTCTTCAAGAAATTCCTCAGCGCCTGGAACGACGGCCACGTCACCGAGGCCTCGGTCGGCACCCAGGTCGGCACCACGCGGGCGATCTTCGTGCTGACCTCCAACATCGCCACCGACGCGCTCGGCGAGATCGCCGACCGTCATGCCGACGATCCGGAGGCGATGCGCGCCGCCTCGGTCGATGCGCTGCGCATGGCCGGCTTCGCGCCGGAGGTGCTGAACCGGCTCGACCGGATCTTCGTGTTCCGCGCGCTGGGCGGCCTCGACGTGGCCCGCGTCGCCGCGCTGGAGATCGAGGCGATGATCGCCAGCTACGGGCTCGACATCGCGCCCGGCGGCATCGACCCGGCGCTGCTGTTCGAGGTGATGCAGCGCCAGGACCGTCTCGGCCAGGGTGCCAGCGCCCGCGACCTGGTGCGCTCGATCGAGGAGATGGTCAGCGACGGGCTGATCGAGGCACGCCAGCAGGGCGCCCGCCGGGTCCGGCTGGAGAAGGGCGAGACCGGCATCGTCACCCGCATCGCCGACCTGCAGGCGCCGGACCGCGCCGCCGACGCCGTGGCCGCGCCGAGCCCGGCGCCGTGAGCCCGCTCCGTTGAGCCTGCGTCCTTGAGCGTGATCGGCCGTCTCTGGCGGCGGGCGCCGGCCTGGCGGGTTTCCCTGGTCTCGGCCATCGCCCTCACCGGCCTGGCGGCGATGTTCCCGCCCTCCTTGCCGGCGCTGCACTGGCCCTGGTCCTCGCCCTGGGGAAGCGCGTCGCGCGCCGGCCCGGATCAGGCAAGCTTCCACCCCGTGCCGGATCCGGCGCCGTCCGACCTTGGAGAGTCGCATTTCATGCCGCCGGGCATTGCCCGGACCGGCTTCATCGCCGAGGCCGGACGGAAGGTGCCGCTGCCGGACGGGTCCTGGCAGGAACTCGGTGTCGCCGTCGCGCCGGGCGCCCTGCAGCGCGCGATCTTCACCCGCGTGGTCGGCAATCACCTGACCGGGCTGTTCCAGGTGGCCGCCACCGGCGCGCTCGGCGGCGTCGCCAGCCCGGTCGGCGTGCCGCCAGAGTGCAGCGATCCATCCCGGCTGGCTGGCGCGATCATCCCCGCCCAGCCGGGACAAAGTCCTCTGGCGCACGAATGCTGGCAGGTCGTGCCGCTCGACATGCATGCGCTGGCGGCCGGCAGCACCGACGCCATGCTGTCGCCGGCCCTGTCCCTGCTCGGCAAGCTGAACGTCGCGGTTCCGGCCAAGATGCTGGCGGTCTCCTTCTTCCGGTCGACCGACAGCGCCTGGCAGGCGACCACTCTGTTGGTCCCGGATTCCGGCAACACCATCACCGCCCTGCGCGACTGGGCCGGCCGCTACCTGGCGCTCCTGCACAAATCCTTCGACGGCACCGCGACCCAGGCCGACCTGACCAGGAGTGCTACGCACGATCCGAGCTGAAGGCGGCTACGCGTCGTCCAGCGTGACCACCAGCGGCACGTGATCCGACGGTTGCGGCCTGTCGCGTTCCATCCGGTCCGGCATCGCCCCGGTCAGACGCTCCGCCAGGCGCGGCGACAGCATCGCATGATCGATCCGCAGGCCGCGATCGCGCGGCCAGCAGCCTGCCTGGTAGTCCCAGAACGTATAGACCGGCCCCTGCGGAGTCAGCGCCCGCAGCGCGTCGGTCAGTCCCAGCCAGCGCAGCGTCCGGAAGCGCCGCCGTGTCTCGGGACGGATCAGCGCGTCGTCCGCGGACAACGCGCCGGGGGCGAAATCCTCGTCGGCCGGCGCGACGTTGTAGTCCCCTGCCAGGACGAAGTCGGTCTCGTCCGCCAGCATGGCCCGCGCGTGCTCGACCAGCGCGTCCATCCAGGCGAGCTTGGCGGCATAGCCGTCCGCGCCGCCCGAGTTGCCGTTCGGCAGATACAGATTGCCGAACACGATGCCTTCCGCGCGCACCTCGACATAGCGCGCCTGATGCTCGCCGCCGTCCGGCGCGGCCAGTCCCGGGAGATGACGGTGCATCACGGCGACCGGCACCCGCGACAGGATCGCCACGCCGTTGTAGCTCTTCTGGCCGACCACCTCACTCTCGTAGCCGGCCTCGCGGAAGGCGTCGGACGGGAACTGGCCCGCCTCGCACTTGATCTCCTGCAGCAGCAGCAGGTCCGGCCGGTTCGCCGCCAGCCAGTCCGTCACCAGCCCCTGCCGCTGCCGGACCGAATTGACGTTCCAGGTGGCGAACTTCACCTCAATCGATCGAGAAGCTGGTGCCGCAGCCGCAGGACGAGGTGGCGTTCGGGTTGCGCACCGTGAAATGCGCGCCCATCAGCGCATCGCTGTAGTCGAGCTGGCCCCCGCCGAGCAGCTCCAGGCTGGCCTCGTCGACCACCACCCGCGCCGCGCCGGCGACAATCATCCGGTCGTCCGCCGCAACCGCGGTATCGAGCTTGAAGCTGTATTGAAAGCCGCTGCATCCGCCGGCCAGCACCGCCACGCGCAGCGCCTGGCTGTCCGGCCCGGCGCTTCCCGGCTGCGCTGCGACGATCTCAGCGATCCGCGCCGCAGCGCGCTCCGACACCGAGAAGGCGGCGGGAGCGGAGGCGGCGGGGGAGCCTTGGGTGGCCTGCTCGGCGATCTGAGTTTCCATGGCGTTATAGATAGCGTCTCCCTGCCGCTTGTTGAAGGCGCATCCGCTGGGCGGTTGACGCCGACGCCGCTTACGCGCTGAAACCCGCGCTCCACCTTGGGGTCCGATCGCCATGGCCGACAATCTTTTCGCGCTCACACGCCGGCGCGTGGTCGAGGCGCTGTCGCGGATCGTCCCCGACCTGCCGTCCGAGATCGCCGCCCGTGTGGAGGTCACGCCGACCCGCGACCCGGCGCATGGCGACATGGCCACCAATGCCGCCCTGCTCGCCGCCAAGCCGGCCCGGCGCAAGCCGGCCGAGATCGCCGCCGCGCTGGCCACCGCCCTGAGCGGCCTCGACGGCATCGCGCGCGCCGTCCCGGCCGGGCCCGGCTTCGTCAACATCACCCTCTCGCCGGACGCGCTGCGCGCGGTCGTGCCGGTGGTCCTGGCGGAGGGCATCGCGTTCGGCGACAGCGCCATCGGGCACGGCACCAGGATCAACGTCGAATACGTCTCCGCCAACCCGACCGGGCCGATGCATGTCGGCCATTGCCGCGGCGCCGTGGTCGGCGACGCCCTGGCCAACCTGCTCGCCAAGGCCGGTTTCGGCGTCGTCAAGGAATACTACGTCAACGATGCCGGCGCGCAGGTCGCTGCGCTGGCCTGGGTGGTGTACTGGCGCTACCTGCAGGCGCTCGGCACCGGCCTGTCCGAGGCGGCGTTCGAGACCCTGGTTCCGGGCGGCGCCCTGCAATATCGCGGCGACTACCTGATCCCGCTCGGCCGGGCGCTCGCCGAGCAGAAGGCCGACACGCTCGCCGGACCGGGACTGACGGCGGCAGCACCCGACCTCTGGTTCGACAGCGTGCGCGATTTCTCGCTCGCGTGGATGCTGCGCGAGATCCGCGAGGACCTGGCCCTGCTCGGCGTCCGGCACGAAATCTTCACCTCCGAGCGCGAGATCCTGGCTCGCGGCGTCGCCGACCAGGCGATCGACCGGCTCGACGCCGCCGGCCTGCTCTACGAGGGCGTGCTGGAGCCGCCCAAGGGCAAGGTCATGGCGGATTGGGAAGCCCGCCCGCAGACCCTGTTCCGCGCGACGCAGTTCGGCGACGACGTCGACCGCCCGCTGCGCAAGTCCGACGGCAGCAACACCTATTTCGCCAACGATATCGGTTATCACGCCGACAAGATCGCCCGCGGCGCCGACGTGCTGATCGACGTGCTGGGCGCCGACCATGGCGGCTACGTCTCGCGCATGCGCTCCGCCGTCGCCGCCATCGCCGCGTCCTACGCGGCGAGCGGTTCGGTCGCGTTCGAGGCGGTGATCTGCCAGATCGTCCATGTCATCAAGGACGGCCAGCCGGTCCGCATGTCGAAGCGCGCCGGCACCTTCGTCACGCTGCGCGACCTGCTCGAGGAGGTCGGCCGGGACGCGGTCCGCTTCACCATGCTGACCCGCAAGCCGGACGCGCAGATGGAGTTCGACCTCGACCTCGCGGTCGCCCAGACCCGCGACAATCCGGTGTTCTACGTGCAGTACGCCCATGCGCGCTGCCGCTCCGTGCTGCGTGCCGCCGCCGAGACCCCGGCGTTCGGCGACGTCACCGCGTCCGGCCTCGCCACTGCCGGCCTCGACGACCTTTCCTCGGAGCCGGAACTGGCGCTGCTGCGTCGCCTCAGCCACTGGCCGCGCCTGGTCGAGGGCGCCGCCGAGGCACGGGAGCCGCATCGTATCGCCTTCTATCTCAACGATCTCGCGGGCGATTTTCATGCACTCTGGAACCGCGGCCGCGATGATGCGACGCTCCGGTTCCTGCAGGCCGGGCAGCCGGACGCGACTCGGGCCAAGCTCGCTTTGGTCGAGGCGACCGCGACCGTGATCCGTTCCGGGCTGGCGGTGCTGGGCGTGACGCCGGTCGAAGAGATGCGCTGATCGAGGAGAGACGATGAACCAGGACCGGGATCTGGTCGAGGAGGAGCGGCAGGCGCGTCTCGCCGCCCGCGCCGACGACCGTCCACGCCCGTCCGGTGGCGCGCCCGGCATGGATTCCGGTACGAAGAAGCTGGCGCTGGTCGCCGGCGGGCTGGGCGCCCTGCTGGTGCTGATGGTCGGCGGCTGGAGCCTGCTCGGCCATCGTCCGGCCGGCATTCCGGTGCTCGGGCCGCCGCCGGGCCCGGTCAGGGTCAAGCCGGCCGATCCCGGCGGCATGCAGCTCATGGGCGCGCAGGTCGCGCAGACCAACGGTCCGGGCGCGCAGGCGCTGGCGCCGGGTCCGGAAGAAGCCGCTCCGCAGGCGCTGGAGGCGCAGGTCAATGCGGCGCGCAAGGCCGACCAGCCGGCGCCGCCGCCGAGCGCGCCGGAGGCCGGCCACAACGCCATGTCCGAGGCGACCGCACCGCCGATCGATCCGGAGTCGGGCGCCGGAACCTTGATCCATGCGCCCGTCGTCAATGCGCCGGCGGCGGTGCCGCCCGCCGCTCCAGAGCCGCCTCCCGCACCGGACGCGGCGGTTGCGCCCGCCGCGCCCGAAGCGCCCGGTGGTCGCCATGCGGTCCAGCTCGCCGCCTTGGACAGCGACCAGGCCGCGCGCGCCGAATGGTCCCGCCTGACGCGCAAGGCGCCGTCCCTGTTCGGCGCCCGCACCCCGGTGGTGGTGGTGGCGACCCGTGACGGCAAGCAGTTCTACCGGCTCCGCACCGGCGGCTTCTCCAGCATCGCCGACGCCACCGCGTTCTGCGGCAAGGTCAAGGCGGCCGGACTCGCCTGCACCCTGGCCGATTTCTGAGATGGACGAGTCCGGCCGGAATAGGGCGGCGATCGTCGGCCTGTCCGGCGCGTCGCTCACCGACGAGGAGCGCGCCATGCTCCACGATACGCCGCCGCTCGGCGTCATTCTGTTCAAGCGCAATATCGAGCATCCGGCGCAGTTGGCGGCGCTGGTCGCCGCGATCCGGGAGATCGTGCCGGACACCCTGCTGACCGTCGACCAGGAAGGCGGACGGGTCGCGCGCCTGCGCCCGCCGCACTGGAACGCCCATCCACCGGCCGCGACGTTCGGCGCGCTGCATCTGCACGATCCGTCGGCGGCCATGCGCGCCGCCTTCCTCACCGGTGCGCTGATCGGCGCGGAATGCGCCGCTTCCGGGTTCGACCTGGTCTGCGCGCCGGTGCTCGACCTGGCCGTGCCCGGCGCCGACCCGGTGATCGGCGACCGCGCCTTCTCGCCGCTGCCCGAGGTGGTGGCGGCGCTCGGCGGTGCGGTGGCCGAGGGCCTGCTCGCGGCCGGGGTGCAGCCGGTCGGCAAGCATGCGCCCGGTCATGGGCGGGCGCTGGTCGACAGCCATCTGCGTCTGCCCGAGCTCGACGTGCTCGACGAGGCGGACTTGCTGCCGTTCCGGCTCAACGCCTGGATGCCGTGGATGATGACCGCGCATATCCGCTTCCGCCGTCTCGATCCGCTGCATCCCGCCACGCTCTCGCCGGCGATCCTCGGCGGCGTGCTGCGCGACCGGCTGGCGCTGCGCGGCGTGCTGGTCTCGGACGACCTGTCGATGCATGCGGTCGCCGGCGAGCCGGGCGCGCTGGCCGCGTCCTGCCTCGCGGCGGGGTGCGACGTCGCGCTGCATTGTTCCGGCATCGTCGCCGAGAGCCGCGCGGTTCTGGAGCAGGTGGGCGCCCCGTCGCAGGCGGCCCGGACCAGGCTGGACAGCGCCGCCCGCCTGGCCGCCGACCGGGTCCGTCGTCTCGACACCGACGCGCTGCGGCGCGAGCGCGACGCGCTGCTGCGGCCCGACCGGGACGCGGGCGCGTCGTGAGCGTCGAGGGTTTGCCGGCCCAGACGGAGGCGGCGGGTCCGGCGGCGCCGATGCTGCTGCTCGACGGATTCGAGGGGCCGCTCGACCTGTTGCTCGACCTCGCCCGCACCCAGAAGGTGGATCTCGCCAGGATCTCGATCCTGACCCTGGTCGAGCAGTATCTCGCCGTCGTCGAGCAGGTGGGCCAGATCAGCCTCGAGCGCGCTGCGGACTGGCTGGTGATGGCCGCCTGGCTCGCCTGGCTGAAATCCCGCCTGCTGCTGCCCGACGATCCGGCCGCCGCCGAGGAGGGCGAGGTCGCCGCCGAACTGCTGGCCGGGCGTCTCGCCGAACTCGCCAGGATCGGCGAGGCGGCGCGCTGGCTGGACCGGCGGCCGCAGCTCGGACGCGACCTGTTCCGGCGCGGCGCGGCGGAGACCCTGCAGGAGATCGACCGCAGCGGCCTGCTGCTGGATATCGGCCAGTTGCTCGGCGCCTACATGGCCGCCTGCCGGCGCACCGCGCGACGCAGCGTGTACCGGCCACGCCAAATGAGCTTCTGGACCGTCCAGGACGCCCTCGAACGGCTGCGCGACCTGGTGGGCGAGCTGGCGACCGACTGGTGCACCTTGTCCCGTTTCCTGCCCGCCGTGTCCGAGACCCCGGACATGCAGGACGCCGACCCGGCCTGGCGACGCCGCGCCGCTCTGGCCGGCACCCTGATCGCCGGGCTGGAGATGGCCAGGAGCGGGGTCATCGAACTGCGCCAGGACGAGGCGTTCGGGCCGGTGATGCTCCGGCGCGCCGCCTCGTGACCGACGCCGACCCGCTCTGCCTCAGGCTGGTCGAGGCGCTGGTGTTCGCCTCCAGCGAGCCGGTCGGCGAGAAGGCGGTGGCCGCCCTGCTGGCGGCGCATCTGCCCGACGACGCGCCGGTCGATCCGCGCGCCGTGCTGCTTCAGGTGCAGGCACGGTTTCGCGACAGCGGCGTGGTGCTGGCGGAAGTCGCCGGCGGCTGGCAGTTCCGGACCGCCCCGGACCTGGCCGGCTTCCTGACCAGGGTGCTGGAGCGGCCGCGCCGGCTGCCGCGCGCGGCGATGGAGACGCTGGCGATCGTCGCCTACCATCAGCCCTGCACCCGCACCGACATCGAGACCATCCGTGGCGTCTCGCTCGGCCAGCAGACCCTGGACCTGCTGCTGGAGGCCGGGCTGATCGTGCCGAGAGGCCGCAAGGAGGTACCGGGCCGGCCGGTGCTGTGGGGCACGTCGCCCGCCTTCCTGCAGCGCTTCGACCTGCGCGATCTGCGCGACCTGCCGCGACGCGAGGAGCTCCTGGTCGAATTGCCGGGCGTCGCCGCCGCGCCGGCGGCCACGCCCGGTCCGGACGCCGGCGCGGAGGACGGACCGGAAGCCTCACCGCATGGTTGACAGCCTGACCGCGTGCTAGGAAAGCCTCGCTGGGAGCCCGGTCGCACGCACGGCGCGTCGATCGGTATCCGTAACCGGGGCACGACGGACGATGTTTGGTTTGGACCTGTCCGAGTTCGCGCTGATCGGCATCGTCGCGCTGCTGTTCATCGGCCCGAAGGACATGCCGGTGGCGATCCGGACCGTCACCACTCTGCTGAAGAAGGGCCGCAAGCTGGCCGGCGAGTTCCAGGGTCATGTCGACGAGATGATCAAGGAGGCGGATCTCGGCGAGGCACGCGACCAGTTCCGCCAGCTCCGCTCGTTCAACGTCCGCGGCCAGTTGATGAAGGCGCTCGATTCCGACGGCAGCATCCAGCAGACCTTCCGGGACAACCCGCTGGCCCCGGCCGGCCCGAAGGAGGCGACGCAACGCCTGCTGTCCGGTGCCGATCCCGCGCCGCACCCGCTGCTCGCCGGCGGCCAGCCCTCGGAGGCAATGCCGACCGCGGCGATCGCCGCGCGGCCGATCCATGGCAGGCCGATGACCGACCTGCAGGCGGGCCTGAGCGACGAGGAACGCGCGGCGCTGGATGCCGCGGACCCGGCGCCGCCGATCCTGCCGCCCGCCGTGGCCGGCCGGCTGCGGGTCGCGCGCGCGCGGCCGGTCGCGCCCAGCTTCGTGCCGCCGCGCGCCGCGGGCCAGCTTCCTGTCGCGGCGCGCCGTCCGCACGCCCATCCATCCGCCGACGCCGCGTCCTGATCCGGCCGAGACCAGGAGCGAGGTTCGGTGACCGAAGACCATATCGACGACCAGGCGATGCCGCTGCTCGAGCATCTGGTCGAACTGCGCAAGCGCCTGATCTGGTCGATGGTCGCGTTCGCGCTGTCGTTCCTGCTCTGCTACCATTTTTCGCAGCAGATCTATCTGTTCCTGGCGCAGCCCCTGGCCAACATCATGCGCCAGAAGGGCGAGCAGCCGCATCTGATCTATACCGCGCTGTACGAGGCGTTCTTCACCTACATCAAGGTCGCGTTCTTCGGCGCCACCTTCATCTCCTTCCCGGTGATGGCGACGCAGGCCTGGATCTTCATCGCGCCGGGCCTGTATCGCAGCGAGAAGCGCGCCTTCGCGCCGTTCCTGATCGCCACCCCGGTCCTGTTCCTGATGGGCGCGGCGCTGGCCTATTATTTCGTGTTCCCGTTTGCCTGGAAGTTCTTCCTCAGCTTCCAGACCAACACCGGTCCGGACCAGCTCCAGATCCAGCTCCAGGCCAAGGTCAGCGAATATCTCGCTCTGGTCACCAAGCTGATCCTGGCGTTCGGCATCGCCTTCGAACTGCCGGTGGTGCTGACGCTGTGCGCCAAGATCGGCCTGGTGTCGTCGCGCGGCCTGAAGAAGGCGCGGCGCTACGCCTATGTCGGCGCCTTCGTCGCCGCGGCGATCCTGACCCCGCCCGACGTCATCACCCAGACCGGTCTCGCGGTGCCGCTGATCGGGCTCTACGAGATCTCCATCCTGTGCGCCCGGCTGGTCGAACCGAAACCCGTCGTCGACGAGGAAGCCTGATGCACGACCTCCGCGCCCTGCGCGCCGATCCGCAATCGTTCGATGCGGCGCTTGCGCGTCGCGGCCTGGAGCCGGTCGCCGACGGGCTGGTCGCGCAGGACGAGCGCCGCCGCGCCGCCCTGACCCGCCTGCAGGCGCTGCAATCGCGCCGCAACGCGCTGTCCAGGGAGATCGGCCAGGCGAAGCGGGCAGGGGCCGACACGGCGGCGCTGGAAGCGGAATCCGTCGCCTCCCAGGCAGAGATGGCGCAACTGGAGACCGACGCCAGGACCGCCGAGGCGGCGATCCAGGCGGTGCTGGCCGAGCTTCCCAACCGCCTCGACCCGGACGTCCCCGACGGCGCCGACGAACACGCCAACGTCGTGGTCCACGAGCGCGGCGTCCGGCGCGCCTTCGATTTCACCCCCAGGGAGCATTACGAGCTCGGCGAGGCGCTCGGGCTGATGGATTTCGCCGCCGCCGGCAAGCTCTCCGGCAGCCGCTTCGTGGTGCTGCGCGGCGCGCTCGCCCGGCTGGAGCGGGCGCTGGGCCAGTTCATGCTCGATCTGCACGTCGCCGAGCATGGCTACGTCGAACACGCGGTGCCGCTGCTGGTGAACGAGGCGGCGATGTACGGTACCGACAAGCTGCCGAAATTCGCCGACCAGTCCTTCTGCACCACCGACGGCCGCTGGCTGATCCCGACCGCGGAGGTGCCGCTGACCGCGCTCTCCGCCGGGGAGATCGTGCCCGCCGCGTCGCTGCCGCTACGCCTGACCGCGCTGTCCGCCTGCTTCCGCAGCGAGGCCGGCGCCGCCGGCCGCGACACCCGCGGCATGCTGCGCCAGCACCAGTTCATGAAGGTCGAGCTGGTCTCGGTGGTCGCCGCCGACGACAGCGATGCCGAGCACGAGCGCATGACCCGTGCCGCCGAGACGGTGCTGGAGCGGCTGGAGATCCCCTATCGCCGCATGCTGCTCTGCGCCGGCGATACCGGCTTCGGCGCCGCCCGCACCTACGATCTGGAGGCCTGGCTGCCCGGCCAGAACGCCTGGCGCGAGATCAGCTCCTGCTCCAATACGCGCGACTTTCAGGCGCGCCGGATGAACGCCCGCACCCGCCGCGAGCCGGCGCCGGGCGAGAAGCCCGCCACCGAATTCGTGCATACCCTCAACGGCTCCGGCGTGGCGCTCGGACGCGCGCTGATCGCGGTGATGGAAACCTACCAGCGCGCCGATGGCGGCATCGACATACCCGCGGTCTTGCGCCCCTACATGGGCGGCCTGGGGAGCCTGCCTGCAAACGCGCCCTGACGGTCATCCACGGGTGAAACGCTGCGCTCCTGTGCTCACGGCCTGGAGGCCGCTCCGCTCCGGTGCTCGCGCTTCACCCGCGGCCGGCGTCGCTGGCGCGCCGCCTCTGACTCGCCAGGACACGTTTTCAGGCAGGCTCCGCCCGTGACGGACGACGGCAGAGTCGGCGGCGGCGCTGCGCGCGCTTCCGGGCGGTCGCCTGTACGGCCGATAACATTTTGGTAGTCTGGTGCGCGGACGCCTGATAGCGTCGTTTCGGCCCCGACATGGAGTCCGGGTTCGGGGAGGCGCCGATGGGAGCGGATGCGGGCGGTGGACTCGCTGGGCAGGGGATTGCGACACACACGCTGGTCGGGGCGCGCGACTGGTCGGCGCAACGCGCCATGCCGGGGTCCGCGCCATCGTCGATCGCCTGGCCGATGGCGGCGCGGCGTGGCGCAAGTGTGCCGTTCGACGGCGCAGTCGACGGGACGGATGACGGGGCGGAGAGGGTCGCCGACATCGTGCGCCTCTATCGTCTCGTGCTCGACGCCATTCCCGACCGGCCGGGCCTGCGCCATCACGCCGACCTGCTCGCCGCCGGCCATACGCTGGCCGGTCTGGCCGCTTCCCTGCTGCGCCTCGGCGCCGACTCGCAGTGCCGGCCGGTCGAGCGCGCCGCCCTGCTGTGGCGCAGGGACGGGCGGGGCAGGCGGGGTTTCGCCGCCGCCTGGCGCCAGACGCCGGACCTGCCGCATTTCGTTGCGTCGCTGATACGCCACCCGCCGCTCCGGAGCCGATCGCAGCTCTGCGCGCTGTTCCCGGAAGGCGTCGATCCGGCGCTCGACGACGTCTATCCAGGCTGGGCCTACCGGCTGTGGTCGGCGGAAATCCGACAGGTCCTGGTCGGCATGGCGCGCCGCCTGATGCCGCTGCTCCGGCTCGCCGGACCGCGGATCGTGCTGAGCCTCGACATCGACCGGAGCGCGAGCGCCGCCGATCTCGACGCGACCCTGTCCAGCCTGGCGCGACAGATCTATGGCCGCTGGAGCCTGTCCCTGACCGGACCGTTCCCGGCTGGCTTTTCCCTGCCGCCCGATCCTCGGATCGGCAGGGCCGCCACCGGACCGCGGCCCTGTCTGCATGGCGCGCTGCGGCCGGGCGATACGCTGTCGCCCGCCTGCCTGGCCCTGTTCGCCTATGCCGCGCTGCGCCGGCCGGGCATCGCCGGATGGAGTTGCGACCAGGATCGCCGCGATCCGGACGGGTTCTGCACCGACCCGCAGCTCGATCCGATACGGCGCGACGGGCTGGTGCTGCGCCGGCACGGCGCCTCCGCCCCGGGCGGCGCCACCCGCCATCTTCCCGCGGTGCTGCTGCATCGCCTGGCCCGGACGACTCGCGCCGCGGCAACCCAGGCGGCTCGAACGCCGGTCCGCTTCCCGGCGCGGTCCCGCGTGTCGGTGGTGATCGCCACCCGCGACCGCGCCGCGCTGCTGCGGCGCTGCATCGAGAGCCTGCGGGAGGTGACGGCGGGTCCGGCGCCCGAGATCGTGCTGGTCGACAATGGCAGCCGGGAGCCGGACGCGCTGGCGCTGCTGGCGTCGCTGCAGGAGCAGGGCTGCACGGTGCTGCGCCGTCCCGGCTCGTTCAACTGGTCGCTGCTCAACAATGCCGGCGTGCGGGCTTCGTCCGGCGAAATCGTCGTGCTGCTCAACAACGACACCGAATGCATCGAAGCGGACTGGCTGGAGCGGCTGGCCTCGGCCTGTCTGGATCCGGCGGCCGGGCCGGTCGGCGCCCGGCTGCTCTACGCCGACGGCACGGTGCAGCATGCCGGCGTCTTGATCGGCCCGGGACCGCACGCGGCGCATCGCTGGAGCCCGGACGGCGAGACCGGGATCCGGTCGGTCTCCGCGGTGACCGGGGCCTGCATGGCGGTCCGGCGCACGCTGTTCGACCGGCTCGGCGGGTTCGACGAGGCCCTTCCGGTGACCTGGAACGATCTCGATTTCTGCCTACGCGCCCGCGCCGCCGGTCTCGATGTCAGGCTGTGCAGCGATTCGGTGCTGCGTCATCACGAGTTGGGCACCCGCACCCCGGACAGCGCACCGGAGAACCAGGACCAGTTGGCACGCACCAGGGCCTATATCGCGCGGCGTCATGCCGGCCGCCTCGGGCGCGACCGGTTCCTGCACCCGCTGGCGATGGCCGAGGCAGGCGGCCGCCTGCTCGATCCGGAGGCGCCGCGATGGATCAGTGCGCTGGTCGCAAGCGGCGGCGTCGATTGACGATCCGTTGCGGTCATGGTTCCTGCCTTCAGGGTCTTTCGACGAGGCATTGATGGCATCAACGACATCCGCGATCTGGATCGATGTCGAGGACCTGTTCCACTACATCCAGCATAATGCCCGGCTGAGCGGCATCCAGCGCCTGACCTACGAACTCTATACCGCCCTCGAGGCGCGCGCCGCCGTCTCCGGCCGCCGCATCGGCTATGTCAGGCTCGACCCCCGTACCGATTCGTTCCGCGTGGTGCGCTGGTCCGAGGTGCGCGCGCTGTGCCATGGCCTGACCGTTTCGCATCGCGAAACCGAGGCGGCGCAGCCGGCGCCCTCGATGCAGAGGGCTCCCAGACCCGGCTCGCTGCAGATCCTGTCCCGTCGCGCCGCGCTCTACATCAACCATCGTTTGCCGCCGGAGGCGCGCGCGCCGTTCCACCGCTTCTGCACGCTGCAATATTCCGCACTCAAATCGCTCGTCAGCGTCGGTCGCGCCGGCATGGAGACGGTCCGCGACACCCTGCCGCAGACCGAGCGGCCGGCGGCCCCGGCTGCTTCATCGTTGGCCGGCGCGCCGCAGACCGATGCGACCGCCCTAGGCAAGGCTCCAGGAACCGCTCCGGGAGCGGCCGTGGGCGCGGCGCTGCGCGACGTCGCGGCGCCGGGAGACTGGCTGCTGTCGCTGGGCGCTTCCTGGCATCGCACCGACTACGGCGCGCTGCTGCACGAGGCGCGTCAGCAATGCCGGGTCAGGACCGGGATCCTGTTCTACGACCTGATTCCGCTGCGCCGCCCGGAATGGTGCCACCACACGCTGGTCGAGACGTTCGGGACCTGGCTGAACGGCGTCCTGCCGGCCACCGACGCGCTGTTCGCGATCTCCGACGCCACGGCGCGGGATGTCGAGGCGCTGCTGGCCACGCGCTGGCGCACCGTGCAGGTGCGCACCCTGCCGGTCGGGACCGGTTTCCCGGCCTCCGCCAGGGCGGTCGGTCGCGCGGCGGAGCATGTTCCGGCGCATAGCGTGCCGAAGCCGGGCAGCTACGTGCTGTTCGTCTCGACCATCGAGGCCCGCAAGAACCATGCGCTGATGTTCCAGGTCTGGCGCCGCCTGGCGGAGACGCTGCCGCCGGAGGCGCTGCCCACCCTCGTCTTCGCCGGCCGGGTCGGCTGGCTGGTCGCCGACCTGATGCTGCAGATCGCCAACACCAACTATTGCGACGGCAAGCTGGTGATCATCGAGGATCCGTCCGATGCGGTGCTGATGCGGCTCTATGAGGGGTGCCTGTTCACCGTGCTGCCGTCCCTGTTCGAAGGATGGGGCCTGCCGGTGACCGAGAGCCTCGCCGCCGGCAAGCCGTGCGTCACCTCCGACAACACCTCGCTGCCGGAAGCCGGCGCCGGCCTGACCAAAATGATCGACGCCTACGACGTGAACGCGGCGACCAGGCTGTTCCACGAATTGCTGACGGATCGTCCCGGCCTCGACGCCTGGGAGGAGCGGGTGCGGCGCGAGTTCGTGCCGGTGCCCTGGACCCGCTCCGCGGATGCGCTGCTGGACGGGCTCTCCTGCTACGAGCGCGCCGGAGAGCGCCGATGAGCGCCGCGCCGAGGATCTGGTTCGACGTCGAGGACCTGTTCCATTTCGCCGACCGCAACGCCCGCCCCACCGGGATCCAGCGCGTCTGCTACGAGATCTTCCTCGCGGCGCTGGCCGATCCCGCGGTGGCGCCGCGGATCGGCTTCGTGCGCCATTCCGGCACCGAACGCGGCTTCATCGAGGCGAACTGGGAACTGCTCGACTACAAGCTGCGGCATGTCACGGACCGGCCGTCCGAGATGCCGCAATTGCGGTCCGAGACCGGCGACGAGGCCGTCCCGGCGATGCTGGAGGCGCCTGCTCAGGATGCGGGCGCGGCACCGCACGACCAGGCCGGGCCGCGGAGACGGCCGCTGCCGCTCCGCCTGCTCAGGCGCGCCGGCGCGATGGTGCCGCGTCGTATCGCCAGGCCCGGTTTCCTGTTCGCGGTGATGCAGGTCCAGGCCGGCGCCGCCCTGACCGGCGCCGTCGGGCTGACCATCGCCGATCGTGCCCGTCGTGGCGCGCGCCAGGGCGCGATCCGTCTGCGGCGGCTGCCGATCGTCGCCCGTCTCGTGGCGGAACGGGCCCCTGAGGACCCGCCGCCGCCGCCGCCGCCGCTCCCGCCGCGTCGCCTCGCCGAGATCGCCGATCGCGGCGACGTGCTGGCGGTGCTGGGCTCGCCCTGGTTCGAGGTGGATTACGCGGAGCTGGTGAGCCATGTCCGAGGCCGGCTGGGCCTGCGGGTGGCGGTGCTGATGCACGACGTCATCCCGGTGCGACGGCCGGAGTGGGTCGATCGCGGCACCGTCAGGGTGTTCCGCGACTGGTACCGGACCGTGCTGCCTCTGGCGGACTACGTGTTCGCCAATTCGCAGGCCACCGCCGACGACGTC
>CAIMSN010000073.1 GCA_903844135.1 uncultured Rhodospirillales bacterium
CAGGAGGTGCGCGACGCCGACCCGGCCGATTTCACCATCCCGGACGTGACGGCGATCGCCAGGCTGCTGATCGAGTCGTGGCTGGAGGAGGCGTAGGGCATTCCGTCCGGGCCATGCTCCGCTCAGGTGGTGGCGGTCAGTCGCGCCGCGATGTCGTCGAGCACCGCGTCCTTGCCGATGCCGGTCAGGAACGCCAGGCCCTTGATGACCGGCTTGGTGACCGATGCGGAGATCGGCGTGGTGGACACGATGAAATCCACGCCGTCGACCAGCGACGGCACTTCGGTCGCCTTGGCCTGCAGCGCGTCGAAGGTCAGGCCGCGCTTCTTCATCTCCTCCGTCACCGTCGCGTTGACCACGGTCGATGTGGCCACGCCGGTCCCGCAGACGAAAAGGATGGTCTTGCGTTTTGCCATGTCAGGACTCTCCCAGGGGGCCGAACAGCATCTTGATGTCGTCCGTGGTCGTTGCACGCTTCAGTCGGTCGCGCATCGCCGGATTCTGGATGGTGGCGATGACCTGCTGCAGCACGTCGATCTGCCGGTCCTTGTCGTCGATCGCGAGCAGGAAGACCGTGCCGACGGACAGCGTCTCCTCCGGGTCGTCGATGCTGGCGAACGCGACCGGGGTCGAGAGGGTGGCGAGCGCCACGCCGGCCTTGATCACATGCTCGGGGTCGGTGTGCGGGACGGCGACATTCTCCTCCAGCTCCAGCGGCAGGCCGGTCGGCAGGGTTCGCTCGCGCTCCATGACGGCATCGGCGAACGTGCTCCTGACGTAACCCAGCGCGTGCAGCCGTTCGGCCAGCATGCGTATGACCTGCTCGCTCGTGGCGGCCTGCACGCCGAGCAGCACCGCCTGCGGTTCCAGAACGTCCATCAGGCCGATCGCCACGGCATACTCCCCATTCTTCAAACGTCGATCAGGCGGCGGAAGCCTCGGCCGCTTCGTCCTCCGCGCCCGCCGCACGGTCCCAGGCCGGCGCGTGACGCCGATAGAGGGTGAAGAGCAGCGCGATGATCGCGGCGATCAGGGCGATGCCGGCGGCGCCGAGACCCACCACCAGCCGAATCACGACGTAGGGGATCCACAGGAAGCCGTCGACCACGGACGTGATCTGCAGGGCATTCTCCGGCAGCTTGAAGCCGGACGACACCGCGGCTTCGGTGAACAGCGGCGCCAGCGCGTTGGCGACGTAGAACCCGATGGTCAGGGTGACGGTTCCCACCACCACCATCCGGAACACGTTGCCCTTGAGCAGCGGCGCGGTCAGCGCGACGATGAACGGGATGACGGCCAGGTCGGCGAACAGGATGACCCGGTTGCCGGGAAGGATCACCGACAGGACGATGGCGATCGGAACCAGGATCAGCGACGACGAGATCGCCGCCGGATGTCCGATCAGGATCGCGGAATCGAGCCCGACCAGCAGCTCGCGGTCACCGGTCCGCTTGCGCACGAATTTCTGCGCCGCGTCGGAGACCGGCAGCAGGCCTTCCATCAGGACCTTCACCATCCTGGGCAGGAGCAGCATGACCGCGGCGAGCGTCATGCCGGTTCCCAGGATCTTCGAGAGCGCGGTGCCGAAATCGCCGGCGTTGTAGAACGCGATGCTGCCGAGCACGAGACCGATGACGAGGCCCAGCACGACGGGCTCGCCGAACACGCCCAGCCGGCGCTCGATGGTTTCGGTGCGGATGTCGATCCGGTTGATGCCGGGGATGCGGTCCATGATCCAGTTCAGCAGGATGGCGATCGGCAGGATCTGCGCCGAGGCGATATGCGGCACCGAGATGCCGGGAACGCCGTAGAACTGCTGCACGGCGCGCGCCGACCAGTCGGCGAACAGCAGCGACAGGGCGGCCGCCAGGGCGGCCGCCAGGGCGGCGAGGGCGATGCCGTAGGCGAGGTTGTGGGTGGCCGCCGCGACCAGCGAACCGATGAAGGCGAAATGCCAGAAGTTCCAGACGTCGACGTTGAGCGTGCGCGTCCAGCGCAGCAGCAGCAGGACCACGTTCACCAGGATGCCGACCGGGATGACCCAGAGGCCGACCGACGATCCGAAGGCGATCGCCGCCGCGGACGGCCAGCCCACATCGACGATATCTCGCTTGATGCCGGTGTTCCTGACGATCGCCTGGGCGACCGCGCCGATCGAGGTGAACATCAGTCCGAGGACCAGATTGATGCCGATGAAGGCGACACCGATCGTCACCGCGGCGCGGAACGCCTTGCCGGCCTTGGCGCCGAGTACGAGGGCGATCACGAAGATGACCACCGGCAGGAGGACGGTCGGGCCGAGCGTATCGACGGCCGACTTCAGGCCACTCAGAAAGGTGTCCATCGTCCTGGTCTCTCCCCTGGCGCCTGCGGTTGTTTCCCGCTTTGGACATTTGTCGTCCGGTTGGGACGAAAGTCTATCTTCTGCCTCGAAACGAAGTCAATCGGTGGCTGGGGGGATCGTCACGTGGAGCGAGCACGCGACGTGAGGCCGATTGCGCCTGGAACGGGGAGCGCCGGTGGGTGGCCAGGATCGGGGTTCCGGCGATCGGCAGGGCGTCCGGATCGTCGTGCGATCGGGTCTGGCCACGAAGGGGGCGATGCATGCGGAGCCGGACGTCCTCGATGATGTCGTGCACCGCCGGATACGTCCGGTCTCGAAGCATGGCCCGCGTCGAGCCGTTGCCCCGCCCGGCTGGGGGACCCAGGCGCAATCGCCGCACAGCGCCTGAACAAGGGCCGGCTGCGGCGCTCATCCTCGGAACAGCGAGCGGGGATAGGTGCCCAAGATCAGCACCTCGTCGGAGAAGAAGCCGAGTTCGGCGAGCGCGTTGGAAAGGCCCGGCTCGTCCGGGTGGCCGTCGACGTCGAGCAGGAAGCGGGTGGCGGAGAATACCCCGCCCTCCATGTAGCTCTCGATCCTGGTCATGTTGACGGCGTTGGTGGCGAAGCCGCCCAGCGCCTTGTAGAGCGCGGCGGGCACGTTCCTGACCCGGAACAGGATCGTCGACATCACCCCCGGGCCGGGCGGCGGCACCAGGCGGTCGCGGGCGGCGACGTAGAAGCGGGTGGTGTTGTGCGCGGCGTCCTCGACGTTGCGGCGCAGGATCGCCAGCCCGTGCAGCTCGGCGGCGAGCTCGGAGGCGATCGCGGCGTCCGCCTTGTCGCCGGCCTGCGCCACCAGGGCGGCGGCGCCGGCGGTGTCGAACTCGATCACCGGCTGCAGCCCGAGCGTCTCGATCAGCCGTCGCACCTGGCCCATCGCCACCGGATGGGTGTGCAGCCGCTTCAGGTCGGCGACCGTGGCGCCCGGCACGCCGAGCAGGCAATGCTCGACGCGCTGGAAATGCTCGGCGACGATATGCAGGCCGCTTTCGGGCAGCAGGCTGTGGATGTCGGGCACGCGGCCGGCCAGGCTGTTCTCGCAAGCGAGCATGGCAAGCGCCGCGCGACCGTCATGCACCGCCTCGATCGCGTTCTGGAAGGTCGGGCAGGGCAGCGTCTCGCGGCCGGGAAAGGCGGTGCGGCAGGCCAGATCGGAATAGGCGCCGCGCAGGCCCTGGAAGGCGATCGGACCGGACGCGGACGCGAGGTTCTGTGTCATGAGGCGATCCGGGTTGTTCGCCCCGGCTGCATCCCATAGGCTCCGGCGCTCGGCAAGCGCGGGCAGGGCCGGCGGGTCGGATCTCGGGGCGCCTTTGTCGATGGGTTTCAGGGACATCAACCGGCTGGGCACGGCCCTGCTGTGCGTGGCGATCGCGGTCGGCGCTTCGGTGCTGGCGGCGCGGCTGCTGGTTCCGGACACCGCACCGCCGCATCCCGCGTTCGCGATCGCCGGGCTCGACGACGAGGCCGGACCCGCCGAAGCCGCGACACCGGCGATCCCGATCGCGGATCGGCTGGCCCGTGCGTCGGCGGCGCACGGCGCGGAGCTCGCCGCGGCGCAGTGCGGCGCCTGCCACACGCTGGATCGGGACGGCGTCGCCATGGTCGGACCCAACCTGTGGGGCGTCGCCGGCGCACCGGTCGCCGCGAAGCCGGGCTACCGCTATTCGGACGCGCTGCGGGCGCTGGGCGGACGCTGGACCCCGGCCAGGCTCGATCTGTGGCTGACGCGGCCGCAGGCGATGGCGCCGGGCACGCGGATGGGCTTCGCCGGGCTCGACGATCCTAAGCAGCGCGCCGACCTGGTGGCGTTCCTGATCGGGCTGGCGCCGGAGGCGGCACCGCCGGCGGCGGGTGCGGCTCCCGTCGCGTTCCAGACGCTGGTCGACGGCGCCGATCCGAAGCAGGGCGCCGCGGCCGCGGCCGCGCAATGCGGCGCCTGCCACGGCTTCGACAAAGGCGGCGCGGCGATGGTCGGACCGAACCTGTATGGCGTGGTCGGACGGGGCGTCGCCCAGGCGCCGGACTATGCGTATTCGGCGTCGCTGTCGGCGCATCGCGGGGTGTGGACGGTGACGGCGCTTGGCGACTGGCTGGCCAATCCGCGCCAGTTCGCGCCCGGCACCAAGATGGGCTTCGCCGGCATCGCCGATCCTGGGCAGCGGGCAAACATCGTCGCCTATCTGCGGACGCTCGCGCCGTGACCGGCACAGGACCCGCGGACCCGCGTTTGCTGGCGGCGGCGCTGGCGGCGGCCGACCTGGCCCGGACGGTGATCCGGCCGTATTTCCGCACCGCGGTCGCGGCCGACGTCAAGGACGACGAAAGCCCGGTGACCGTCGCCGACCGCGCCGCCGAACAGGCGATGCGGGCGCTGCTGTCGGAGCGCCTGCCGGAGACGGGAATCCTGGGCGAGGAGTTCGGTCTCGACCGGCCCGACGCCCGGCTGCGCTGGGTGCTGGACCCGATCGACGGCACCCGCGCGTTCCTGACCGGGCGGCCGACCTTCGGCACCCTGATCGGGCTGCTCGACGACGGCGTGCCGGTGCTGGGGATCATCGACCAGCCGATCACCGGCGAGCGCTGGATCGGCCAGGCCGGGCAGCCGACCCGGTTCGACGCGCCGCTCGGCGGCATGCCGGGGACGCGGGCCTGCGCGTCGCTCGGACGCGCCGAGCTGTCCTGCACCGACCCGGCCATGATGCGCGGAGACAGCGCGCAGCGGTTCGCGGCGCTGCAGGACGCGGTCGCCCGCACCAGCTGGGGCGGCGATTGCTACGCCTACGGGCTGCTGGCGCTGGGCCAGATCGACATCATCGCCGAGCGCACGATGAAGGTCTGGGATTGGACCGCGCTGGTCCCGGTGATCGAGGGCGCCGGCGGGCGGGTCACCGACTGGGCCGGGCGGCGGTTGCGCCCTGACAGCGACGGCAGCGTGCTGGCGGTCGGCGATCCCTCGCTGACGGCGCCCGCGGCGGCACTGCTGCATGTAGCGCGTTAGCGGGGCGCGGTAAGGGGGGCGCGATCACCGGCCGGGATGGCTGCCATACGGGCGGGCGGCTGTTCGGGCGGCGCGGTTTGGCCTACGCAGCGTTCGTTGCACGAACAGCGAGCACTGTTTCCATGGCCAGCCAGCTCTCCCTGCCGAAGGACCGGATCCGCATACTCCTGCTCGAAGGGGTGCATGACAGCGCGGTCGAGGCGCTGGCGGCGAGCGGCTACGCGTCGGTGACCCGCCATGCCGGCGCGCTGGAGGGAGAGGCGCTGCAGCGCGCGCTCGACGGCGTGCATGTGGTGGGCATCCGCAGCCGCACCCAGCTCACCGAGGCGGTGATCGAGGGCGCCGACAAGCTGATCGCGATCGGCTGCTTCTGCATCGGCACCAACCAGGTGGCGCTGCACGCCGCCGCCAGCAGGGGAATTCCGGTCTTCAACGCACCGTTCAGCAACACGCGCAGCGTCGCCGAGCTCGTCATGGGCGAGATCGTCATGCTGCTGCGCAGGATCTTTCCGAAATCCGTCTCCGCCCATCACGGCGCCTGGGACAAGTCGGCCGCCGATAGCTGGGAAGTGCGCGGCAAGACTCTGGGCATCGTCGGCTATGGCAGCATCGGCAGCCAGCTCTCGGTGCTGGCGGAAGCGTTCGGGATGCGGGTGATCTATTTCGACACCGTCAACAAGCTCGGCCACGGCAATGCGATCGCGGTGCCGACCCTGGCCAGGCTGCTGGCGGAAAGCGACGTGGTCAGCCTGCATGTGCCGCAGACGCCCGAGACCGACCTGCTGATCGGCGAGGCGGAGATCAGGGCGATGAAGCCGGGCGCCTTTCTGCTGAACAATGCGCGCGGCAACGTGGTCGATCTCGACGCGCTGGCGCGGGCGCTCGACGACCGCCATGTGCTGGGGGCGGCGATCGACGTGTTTCCGGTCGAGCCCGGCAGCAACAAGGAGCGTTTCGTCTCGCCGCTGCAGGGCCGCGACAACGTGATCCTGACGCCGCATATCGGCGGATCCACCGCCGAGGCGCAGGAGCGGATCGGCGTCGAGGTCGCGGCCAAGCTGGTGGAATACAGCGACGTCGGCGCCACGCTGGGCGCGGTGAACTTCCCGCAGGTGCAGTTGCCGCCGCGTCCGCGCGGCACGCGCTTCATGCACGTGCACCAGAACACGCCCGGGATCCTGCGCCGGATCAACGAGATCTTTTCCGAGGCGCAGGCCAACATCGCCGCCCAGTTCCTGCAGACCGACGGCGAGCTGGGCTACGTGGTGGTGGAGGCGGAGACCGAGCGCGACGACGACGCGGCGATCCTGGCCAGGCTGCGCGCCCTGGACGGCACCATCCGCGCCCGCCTGCTGTATCAGCGCTGAGCCTGCGATGATGGCCGGGTCGGCGGGCGGCTTTACCCGCCCTTAACCCGCCTGGGCGCATTCTTCGGATCGCATGATCCGGAGGACCGCATGACCGTCGCCTGTGTCAGGAGCTTTGCCTTCGCCGGCGTCGATGCGGTCCCGGTCGAGGTGCAGGTACAGATCTCGAACGGTCTGCCGGCATTCCTGATCGTCGGGCTGGCCGACAAGGCGGTGGGCGAGGCGCGGGAACGGGTGCGCGCGGCGCTGACCGCGATGGGGCTGGCGCTGCCGCCCAAGCGCGTGCTGATCAACCTGGCGCCCGCCGACCTGCAGAAGGAAGGCAGCCATTTCGACCTGGCGATCGCGCTGGCGGTGCTGGCGGCGATGGACGTGCTGCCGCGGCACGAGGTGGCGGCCTACGCCGCGATCGGCGAGCTCTCGCTCGACGGCAGGGTCAATCCGGTAACCGGCGTGCTGCCGGCGGCGATGGGCGCCTCCGCGCTCGATCTCGGTCTGATCTGCGCCGCCAGCCAGGGCGGCGAGGCGGCCTGGGCGGGACGGATCGAGGTGCTGGCGACGCCGGACCTGCTGTCGCTGGTCAATCATTTCCGCGGCCAGCAGGTGCTGAGCCCGCCGGTGCCGCCGGGCATCGCCGAGGCCGGTCAACACCCCGACCTGGCCGACGTGAAAGGCATGGAGACCGCGCGCCGGGCGCTGGAGATCGCCGCCGCCGGCGGTCATTCGCTGATGCTGATCGGGCCTCCAGGGGCCGGAAAATCGATGCTGGCGGCGCGGCTGCCAGGCCTGCTGCCGGACCTGTCGGCGGAGGAGGCGCTGGAGGTGAGCACGATCCACAGCATCGCCGGGCTGCTGCAGGACGGCAGGCTGGTCACGCGGCCGCCGTTCCGCGAGCCGCATCATTCCGCCAGCCAGGCGGCGATCGTCGGCGGCGGACCCAGGGCCAAGCCGGGCGAGGTCAGCCTGGCGCATCGCGGAGTGCTGTTCCTCGACGAGATGCCGGAATTGCCGCGCCAGTCGCTCGAGGCGCTGCGCGCGCCGATCGAGACCGGTCGCACCACCGTCGCCCGCGCCGCCGGCCACTACACCTATCCGGCCAGGTTCCAGCTTGTGGCGGCGATGAATCCATGCCGCTGCGGTTATCTCGGCGACGCGACCCGGGAGTGCCGGCGCGCGCCGCGCTGCGGCGAGGAATACATGGCCAAGATCAGCGGCCCGATGCTGGACCGGATCGACCTGACGGTGGAGATGCGCCCGGTCACGCCGAGCGAGCTGTCGCGCGCGCCGGCCGGAGAGCGGAGCTGCGACGTGGCCGGCCGGATCGCCTGCAGCCGCCGCCGCCAGCATGCGCGCCAGGACGGGCTCTGCAACGCCGAGACCAATCCGGACCAGTTCGTCCTGGCGGAGGATGCGCGCTCGCTCGGCGAGCAGGCCTCCGACCGGCTCGGCCTGTCGGCGCGCGGCTTCACCCGGGTGCTGCGCGTGGCCCGCACCATCGCCGACCTCGACGCGAGCGACAGGATCGAACGCCCGCATGTCGCCGAAGCCCTCAGCTACCGCCGACGCACCAGCAAAGCCTGCCTGTAAACGCGCCCTGGCGGTCATCCGCGGGCCATGGCCCGCGCGTCGATGCTCACGACCTGGAAGTCGCTCCGCTTCGATGCTCGGCCATGACCCGCGGCCGGCGGCGCTGCGCGACGCCTCTGACTCACCAGGACACGTTTCCAGAAAGGCTTTGGGCGCACAAAATGGTCCTGGTGACGTTCCGGTGAGGAGGGTCTGGGTCAGGGAACAAACCATGGACGGGCTCGTTTCCCGAGCATGGACAAGAACCCCAAGACCGACGTTGGCGACGCGCAGGATCTGCCGTCGAACACCGTCAAGAACCCCGACGACTGGACCACCGGAGACGAGACCATGACCGGCGCCCAGGCCTCTTACCTCAAGACCCTGTCGGAGGAGGCCGGAGAAGAGTTCGACCCGACGCTCAGCAAGGGCGAGGCGTCGAAGCGGATCGACGCGCTGCAGGCGGCGACCGGACGCGGCAAGGATCATTGATCGGCGGCGCTCGGCCCCTCAGGGCGGCCCTTATCAGGCGGAGGCGGCGCGGAGCACGCTGAGGCCGCCATCGAGATCGGCGATCAGCGCCTCGACCGTCTCCAGGCCGATATGCAGCCTGAGCGCCGGTCCTCCGGTCATCGGCCTCGCGTCGCGGCTGATGATTCCGGTGGTCGGCAGCGCCAGGCTCTCGTAGCCGCCCCAGGATGCGCCGAGGCCGAACACGGCCAGGGCCGCGGCCATGTCCTCGACCGCACCGGCGGTATAGGACTCGTGGAACACGACGCCGAACAGGCTGGTGGCGCCGCTGAAATCGCGCTTCCAGAACTCGTGGCCCGGGCTTTCCGGCAGGGCCGGGTGCAGCACCTGCTGCACCTCCGGACGGTCCTGCAGCCAGAGTGCGACCTCCAGCGCCGAGCGGGACTGGCGCTCGAGACGGATTCCCATGGTGCGCAGACCGCGCAGGGTCAGCCAGCAATCGTCCGGGCTGGCGAACTGGCCCATCTGCACCACCGAATCGCGCAGCACCACCCAGTCGGTCTCGTCGGCGACGGTGATGGCGCCGACGATCGCGTCCGCATGCCCCACCGGATATTTAGTCAGCGCCTGGATCGACAGGTCGACGCCATGCGCGAACGGCTGGAACACATGAATGCCCCAGGTATTGTCGAGCAGCAGCTTGGCGCCGTGCGCGTGCGCGACGCGGGCCAGCATCGGCACGTCCTGGACTTCGAAGCTGTGACTGCCGGGACTTTCCGCGAACACCACCTGGGTGGCGGGCCGCATCAGCGCCTGCAGCGCCGGCTCTTGGATCAGCGGATCGTAATAGGTGGTGTCGACCCCGAGGCGGCGCAGCATGGTGTCGCAGAACCGCCGCGTCGGGCCATAGACGCTGTCCGGCATCAGGCAGTGGCCGCCGGCGCCGAGGAAGGACAACAGCGCGGTGGTGCAGGCGGCGAGGCCGGACGAGACCACCTGGGTATGGAGTCCGCCTTCGATCGCGGCGATCGCCTCCTCCAGCAGCGCCTGGGTCGGACCGCCCATCGCACCGTAGATCAACTGGTGCTCGTAGCGTTGCGCCGAGCGCGCCCGCATCGCATCCATGCTCTCGTACAGCACCGTCGATCCGCGCGAGACCGGCGGATTGACGAAGGCGGGCTCGGTGCCGTGCGGGCGGCCGAGCTGGACCAGCTTGCCGGTGAGCTCCGACCAGCTCATCGGGCCGGCCCGGTGGCGATCGGCAGCGGAACTCCGGCCAGGATCGCCTCCGCCCACTCGGTCCAGGAGCCGTCGTAGAGCGCTCCCGGGCCGAGGCCGGCGGCTTCGAGACCGAGCAGCAGCACCGACGCGGTGAGGCCGGAACCGCAACTGGCGACGACCGCGTCGCCGGACGACACCCCGGCTTCGGCGAACCGCGCACGCAGCGCCGCGACCGGCAGGAACCGCGTGCCGTCGAGCAGCGCGCCGAACGGCAGGCTGACCGCGCCGGGGATATGACCGCCCGGCAGATGGGCGCGCGGCTCCGGCACGGTCGCCGCGAACCGGCCGGCGCTGCGGGCGTCCAGCAGCCTGGGTTCGTGGTCCGGTCGGGGCGATCCGGCCGCGGCGCGTTCCGCCAGGATGCGCAGATCGCCGAGCCCGGCCAGCCGTTCCGTCCGCAACTGCGGCAGGAAAATGCGCGGCGCCGGCATCGCGGCCGGACCGGTTTGGAGCGGGCGACCCTCCGCGCGCCAGGCCGGCAGGCCGCCATCGAGCACCCTGACCCGGTCGTGGCCGAACAGGCGCGCGAGCCACCAGCCGCGTGCCGCCGAGGCGACCCCGGTCTGGTCGTAGAATACGATGTCGCTGTCGTTGCAGACGCCGAGCTGACCGATCAGCCGGGCAAAGCGGCCCTGGCTCGGCGCCATGTGCGGCAACGTCGTGTCCGGATCGGAGAACAGGTCGATCTCGAAGCGCACGGCGCCTGGAATGCGCGCTTCGAGGAAGGCGGCGTCCGGATCGAACCGCTCTCCCGGCAGGGTGGTGGTCGCATCGAGGACCACCAGGCCGGCCGCACGCGACGGTTCGGCCAGCAGATCCGCGAGCGACGCGGTGGAGACGAGCGGATCCATGCGACCTCCGTCGGCGTCGGCAGGATGCCGGGCAGAGGCCGTCAGTCTATTTCACCCGGCGCGATGCTCCGCAAGCAGGGCGCGCATGCGTTGGGCGGCGACGGTGCCCTTGGCGGAATCGCGCCACGTGGCCTCGATCACCTTCTGATGGGTGGCGACCGCTTCGGGCGCCGCGGTGACCAGCGCGACGCCGCCCGAATCGATGCAGCGCGAATCCCCTGGGAAAGGGTTGATCGCCAGGGTCGCGCGGTCGCGCTGGCGCAGCACGATGCAGCTCGACACCGGCACCATGCTGGGCAGCACGCTGAACTGCAGGCCCATCGGCTCGGTCTCCAGCACCTTGGCGACCGCCTCGATCTCGGTCGCGGCGACCTCGCGGCAGCGCGCCCTCGTCGCCGGGCTGAGCGGCAGTCCGGGGCAGATTCCATCGGCGAGCATCTGTCGCAGGGCCTGCTCCGGCAGGATGGCGATGATCCCAGGCCGGCGATCGCGATAGGCGCGCTTGCGGGCGGAGAGCAGCGACAGCACCTGCTCGGTCAGGGCCCGCGCCGCCGGCGCCTCGTCCCCGGCCTGGTCGGCGATCTCGAACAGAGCCTGCGAGAGCACGGCGTCGTAGGCGTCGGAGGTGACGAGATGGCACAGATGCGGACCGAGTTGCAGGATCTGGTCGGCGCTTTCCTCGAGTTGCCGGAGACGTTCGAAAAATCCGACGGTTCTGCTGTAGTATTCGACGCCGATCCCAAGCAGAGAAAGCGGCGAGATCTTGAGCAGTTCGGCCAGGCGCTGAACCGTGTCCAGCTTGATCACCTCGCCCTTCTCGTAGCGGTAGAGCGCCGCCCGCGAGACCCCGAGCCGAGCCGCGATCTCCTCGGCGCGCATACCCGATTCCATGCGGTAGGCCCGCAATTGTTGGCCGATCTCGTTCAAACGCATGGTCGGGTTCCAAAGCTGCGGGGTTGGTTCAACGGGTTTTCAGCCAAACCATTTTTAACACTAAAATAACGTTATCTAGTCTAGGGTTTCTTGTCGAGCTTGCAAGACGTTTTGTGGAACGACTCCCGTGCCGTGTCCGTATGTCGCAGCTTCTGCCACGCGACCAGACCCGCCCCGGCAGCGTCATCGCCCCATCTCGGCCTCAGCCGCCGCCGATGCAGCCGGTTGCGTTCCGGGGCGGTTGCAGTGTTTCTGAGCCGGCTGTCTGAGCTTGGCCGGGAGGGGCGGGAGACGCATGGCCGAGCGAATCATGATGGGCCTGCTGCTGGGTGGGGTCGCGACCGGCTGCATCGTCGTTCTGTATCCGTTCTTTTCGCCGCTGCTGCTGGCGGCGATTCTGGTCTTCACCACCTGGCCGGTGTTCGTGAGGCTGCGCGACCATACCGGGCGATTCGGCGCCGCGTTGCTGATGATGATGCTGACCGCGCTGCTGGTGGTGCTGCCGATCGGCCTGGTCGCCTCCGAGGGGGTCGAGGACGCGCCGGGCATGCTGGCGGGCGCCATCAGCCTGGCGGCGGTCGGGCTGCCGCAGCCGCCGCACTGGATCGTCCGGGTGCCGATGGTCGGCCACCAGTTGAACGAGACGCTGCAGCATTGGTCGGCCGACCTGAACCAGGTCGGCGCCACCGTGCAGCCCTATATCGGCACCATCGCCCGTCGCATCCTCGACCTGCTGGTGCAGATCGCCAGCGGCCTGCTGCAGCTCGTGATCGCGCTGTTCGTCGCCTTCTTCTTCTGGGTCAGCGGCGATTCACTGGGTGGCACCGTCACCGCGGTGATCCGCCGGATCGCCGGGCCCTATGCCGACCGGCTGCTGGCGGTGGTCGCCGGCACCATCCGCGGCACTGTGTACGGCATTCTCGGCACAGCCATCGTCCAGGGCATCCTGACCGGGATCGGCTTCGCGATCGCCGGCGTGCCGAGCCCGGTGCTGTTCGGCGGGATCGCCGCCTTCGTCGCGGTGCTGCCGATCGGGGCGCCGCTGGTCTGGCTTCCGGCGGCCTTGTGGCTGGCTTTGTCGCACCATCTCGGCTGGGGCATCTTCCTGGCCGCCTACGGGGTGGTGGCGATCTCCGGCGCGGACCACGTGATCCGCCCGGCCTTCATTTCCCGCGGTGCGCAACTGCCCTATCTCCTGACGGTGCTGGGCGTGCTCGGCGGCATCCTGGCGTTCGGCGGGCTTGGCATCTTCCTGGGGCCGGTGCTGCTGGGCCTGGGCTTCACGCTCACGGTCGAGTTCGCCGCCAACCAGCCCGCGCCGCCGCCTGCCGTGAGCGGCGTGGTCCGGCACCGGCTGGACGACGTGGCGGAATGATCGTCCGGCGCGTCCCGGACGGCCGGCTGGGCAGCCTGTTGGAACGAAACCGCCGTCGCGGCGCTTGGAGGCGGATGCCCGACACGCACGACCCACAGCCGCGACCGGTCCCGGACCGGGGCCACGCCTCGCACACGCCGCCGCCCTTGTCCCCGTCCCTGGCCCCGTCGCTGGCCCCGTCTGCAGCGCGCGCCACCACCGTCATCGTCAGTTGGAACCTGCTGCGGACCATCGGCGCGAGCATCGACGACGTCGCCCGCCTGGTCCGCGCCGAGCAGCCGGATCTGCTGCTGATGCAGGAGGCGACCACCGCGATCGACCGGCTGACCGATCGGATCGGCGGCTTCTATGCCCGCTCGCCGCTGCCGGGACGCATCCATGGCGTCGCCTGCTGGAGCCCGCGCCCGTTCCTGGCCGAACCGCGCGTGCACAAGCTCCAGCCGGGGGCGATGTTCCGCCGGGTCTGCCAGGTGATCGAGATGGATGGGTTCAGCGTCGCCAACGTGCATCTCTCGCACGGCCAGATGCTGAACCGCCGGCAGTTGCGCCGGATCGCCACCTTCCTGCCGCAGAACGGCGCGGTGCTGGGCGATTTCAATCTGGTCGGCCCGGCGCTGCTGCCCGGCTTCCGCGATATCGGCCCGCGCGCGCCCACCCATCGCATGGCCGACATGGTGCCGATCCGGCTCGATCGCTGCCTGGCGCGCGGCCTCGACTGCGTGGAGTGCCACGTGCTGCCGAACCTGACCTCCGACCACCATCCGATCCGGGTCGGGCTGCGCCTGCACGCGCCTCACAGATAGGGCAGCATCAACCTGGCGCCGGAGTCGCGCAGCCGCTCGGGGAAACGACGGCGATCCTGGTCGTGATGCGTCACCCTCTGGTGCCGATGGCCGCAGACGAATGCGTCCAGCTCGGCGGCCAGGACCTCGTCGTACACTTCGACATTCAGCTCGAAATTCAGCCGCAGACTGCGCACGTCGAGATTGGAGCTGCCGATCAGCGACCAGGACCGGTCGATCACCATCAGCTTGGAATGGTTGAACGGCGGCCGCGCCAGCCACAGCCTGACCCCGGCATCCAGCAGCGGCGCGTTGTTGGGCACCCTGGCCCAGTCGACCGGGCGCTGGTTGCTCCGCTGCGGCATGACCACGTCGATCTCGACGCCCCGCATCGCCGCCATCGCCAGCACGGTCAGCAGCCGCTCGTCGGGGAGGAAGTACGGCGTCATGATCCTGACCGACCGGACGGCCAGGCTGGCCGCCTGCATCATCGCGAATTCGATCTTTTCGACGTCGGTGTCGGGGCCGGAGGTGATCACCCGCATCAGCGCGCCGGCATCCTGCACGGCGGCTTCCTGTTCCGGGAAGAACACGGCCTCGTCGATCTCGTCTCCGGTGCTGAACGACCAGTCCTTGGCGAACGCCTCGCTCAACTGATGCACCACCGGACCGGCCAGCTCGAAATGCGTGTCCGACACCGGACGCCGCGGATTGCGCGCCAGCACGTTCTCCTCGGCGATGTTCATCCCGCCGGTGAAGCCGAGCCTGCCGTCGACCACCAGGATCTTCTTGTGGGTACGCAGGTTGATGAACGGCATGCGCCACGGCAGCAGCGAGTGCATGAAGCGCGCTGCCGGCACCCCGGCCTGGCGCAGCCTGGCGACGGCCCTGCAGCGCAGGTAGCCGCTACCGATCCCGTCCACCAGCACCAGCACCTGCACGCCGCGCGCCCTGGCGGCGATCAGCGCATCGACGAAGCCGGCGCCGACCGGATCGTCGTGGAACAGGTAGGACGAGAGCAAAATCGAACGCCGGGCGCCGCCGATCGCATCGAGCATCACCGGATAGGCGGTGTCGCCGTCATGGAAGCAGCGGACCCGGTTGCCGCGCAGCAGCGGCCGTCCGGTCAGGCGCTGCACCGCCTCGGCCAGAGGCGCGTAGCGCCCGCCCAGCGTGTGATGCCCGGTCGAGACGTTGCGCGGACTGGACCAGGGCCGGTTCAGGCTCAGCCTTCTGGCCAGCCGGCGGACCCGGTTGACCCCGAACATGATGTAGAGGATGCCGCCGGTCAGCGGCGCCAGCCAGGCGAGCCCGATCCAGCCGATCGAGGAGCCGATGTCGCGCTTGGTGCGCAGCGCGTGCAGCGTGACCGCCACCGACAGCGCCAGCCGCAGCGGCCAGAGCAGCACGTGAAGAGACCAGGAGAGCTCGTGCGTCATGGCGCGGACGGTCGGCGCCTGGAAAGGAAACGGTAAGGATATTCCGTCACGATCGGCTCTCCCTGGAGCGTGGTCTGCTGATCATGCGCCGCTTTGGATCGAAAAGAGCAGCCCGATGCCGCATTGCGCGATGCGCCCGCCGGACCGGCCGCCATCCGCAGCCTCCATCGCCCGCAGGCGGCGCGGCGGCTGCGCCTGGCGGGACGGGATGCGCGCCGAGCAGGCCGCCTGCGACGCGCTGCTGTCGCATGGCTGGACGGTGCTGGGGCAGAGGATGCGGACCGAGGCCGGCGAGGTCGACATCGTCGCCGCCAGGGGCGCCATGCTCGCCTTCGTCGAGGTCAAGGCGCGGGCGACGCTCGCCGAGGCGGCACGCTGCCTGACCGCGCGCCAGCGGTCGCGGCTGCGGATCGCGGCGGAGATGCTGCTGGCGCGCCATCCGGACTGGAGGCGCGACGAGATCAGGTTCGATCTCCTGCTGGTCGACCGGACCGGCACGATCCGCCGGATCGCCGACGCGTTCCGCGACGAGGGCGGCGGTCAGGCTTCGTAACGCGAGGATACCCCCGGCTACCTTGGCCTCTGGGATGATGCCGCCATGAAAACCGATCCGCTCCATGCCATGACGCGCTTCGGTCTCGGTGCCAAACCGGACCAGGCCCTGCCTGCCGATCCGCGCGGCTGGCTGCAGGCCCAGATCACCGGAGCGGATCCGGTGCGTTTCCCGCCGACCCTGCCGACCGTGTCGGACGGTCTGATCCTGCTGGCCGAGCAGCGCCGGTTGAAGCCGCCGCCCGGCGAATCCCTGATCGAGCCGCTCTATCGCGCCGAGACCGAGGCGCAGCTTGCGGTGCTGATCGATGCCGCGGCGCCGTTCCGCGAGCGGCTGGTCTGGTTCTGGGCCAACCATTTCACCGTCAGCGTGCGGCAGGGCGCGGTCCGGCCGATCGCCGGCGCGTTCGTGCGCGAGGCGATCCGGCCGCACGTGACCGGCCGGTTCGGCGACATGCTGCTGGCGGTGATGCGTCATCCGGCGATGCTGCTCTACCTCGACAATGCCGACTCCGTCGGCCCGGACAGCCCGGCCGGACAGAACGGCAAGCGCGGTCTGAACGAGAACCTGGCGCGGGAATGCATGGAGCTGCACACGATCAGCCCGGCTGCCGGCTATACCCAGGCCGACGTCACCGCGTTCGCGGCGATCCTGACCGGCTGGTCGGTGGATCGCCGGGACGATTCGCCAGGCTTCGTGTTCCGCGAGCGCGCCCACCAGCCGGGCGACAAGACGCTGCTCGGCCGCAGCTTCCCGGAAGGCGAGGCGGGCGGGATCCTGGCGCTCGACATGCTCGCCACGCATCCGGCCACCTATCGCCACCTGGCACAGAAGCTGGCGCTGCACTTCGTCTCAGACGCGCCCTCCCCGGCCACGGTGGCGCGCCTGGCCGGGGTGCTGGCCCACAGCGGCGGCGACCTGAAGGCGGTCTCGCTGGCGCTGGTGGCGCTCCCGGAGGCCTGGGTGCCGCTGACCAAGTTCCGCACCCCGTTCGACCTGGTGATCGCCTCGGCGCGGGTGTTCGGCCTGCACGACGATCCAGACCCTGCGAGCCATGGCCGGCTGGCCGGGATGATGGCGTCGCTCGGCCAGCCGGTCTGGACCGCGCCGCTGCCGAACGGCTGGTCCGACCGCGCCGCCGACTGGGCCGGTCCGGAGGCGATGATGGCCAGGATCGACTGGAGCTACCGGATCGCCGGCCGGCCGATCGCCGGCGAGCCGTCCGACATCGCCCTGGCCAGCCTGGGGCCGGCCTTGCGGCCGGAAACGATCGACCAGATGCGTCATGCCGGCGACCGGCGCGACGCGCTGACGCTGATGCTGACCTCACCCGAATTCCAGAGGCGCTGACATGATCCTCACCAGACGCGCCGCCCTGCTGGGCCTGGGCGCCGCCTGGAGCCTCGGCTCCGCCTCCCTCGCCGTCGCCGCACCGATGGAAGGCGCGCCGCGCGACCAGCGGTTCGTGGTGGTGATGCTGCGCGGCGCCCTGGATGGGCTGTCGGCGGTGGTGCCGTATGGCGACCGCGATCTCGCGGGCTGGCGCGCGCCGCTGCTGCCGGCCGGCGTCGGCCAGCCTGGCGGGATGCTCGATCTCGGCGGCTTCTTCGGCCTGCATCCGGCGCTGTCAGGGCTGCACGGGCTGTATGAAGCGGGCGAGCTGCTGCCGGTGCATGCGGTGGCCGGCGGCTATCGCAGCCGCAGCCATTTCGAGGCGCAGGACTACATGGAGAGCGGCACCGATCACCGCCTGACCAGCGGCTGGCTGAACCGGGTGGTGGGGGCGATGCCGCGCGATCCGTCGCAGCCGGACGGCGACGGGCTGGCGGTCGGGCTGTCGATGCCGCTGCTGCTGCGTGGACCGGCGCCGGTGGGCGCCTATGCGCCGGCGGCGACGCAGGGTCCGTCTCCGGACCTCTATGCCAGGATCGCGGCGCTGAATGCGCAGGACCGGCTGACCGGGCCGGCGATCGACCACGGCCTCGCGGCGCGCGGCTTTTCGTCGCAGCTTCTCGGCGGTGGCCCCGCCGGAATCGCCGGCGCCGGCGACCGCGGCAAGCCGAACGCGTTCGCGACCCTGGCGCAGTCGGCCGGCCACCTGCTCGCCGCCGGCCAGGGTCCGCGCATCGCGGCGCTGGAGATCGGCGGCTGGGACACGCATGCCGCCCAGAAGCAGCGGCTGACTGCGCCGCTGTCGCAGCTCGATTCCGGGTTGATGGCGCTCAAGGACGGTCTCGGCGGCGCCTGGAAGGACAGCGTTGTGCTGGTGATGACCGAATTCGGCCGCACCGTGCGGGTGAACGGTACCAACGGTACCGACCATGGCACCGCCACGGTGGCGTTCCTGCTCGGCGGACGGGTGGCCGGCGGCAGGGTCGGCGGCGATTGGCCGGGACTGTCGCAGAGCCGGCTGTTCGAGAACCGCGATCTGGCGCCCACCAACGATCTGCGTGGCCTGGCGAAAGGAGTGCTGGCGACGCATCTCGGCCTGGGACCGAGGGCGCTCGACGCGGTGTTCCCGGACAGCCGTCAGATCAGCCCGGTCAGCGGGCTGATCCGGGCCTGAGTTCGCGCTGCGGCGTGGAGATCAGCCGCGGCGGCGGGTGCGGCTATGCGCGACGGCGTGGGTAGCGGGGGACAGCCGGCCGGGGCGATGCCAGGAGACCTCGCGGACGGCGCGGCGGCTGCCGCCCATCCGGACCCGAGCCGCTGCCGGGAGATAGCTCGACCGGCGGCTCAACGAACGGTAGGCAACGCGGTGCACGATCGGCGCCGGGGTCGCGGTCAGGGCGTCGAGGGTGAGCTTTCCAGCCTCGTCGTCGGTGACGACATGCTGGGCGTGGGCCGGCGTGGCGGCCATGCCGGCCCCGGCGGCCAGTGAGAAGACGAGCAGGCTTCTGGCGACGATGGCGCGGAATGTCACGGCGGAGGCTCCGGATCAGGCAATCACGAAATCTCGATACGCCATTCCGGCCATTGCGGTAAAGGACGAAGCTACGAAGCCGCCTGAACCTTGACGCCCTTTTCCGCGAACAGCGTCTCGAGCTCGCCGGAGAGATACATCTCGGTGACGATGTCGCAGCCGCCCACCAGCTCGCCCTTGACGTAGAGCTGCGGGATAGTCGGCCAGTTCGAGAACGCCTTGATGCCTTCGCGCAGCTCCGCATCCTCCAGCACGTTGGCGGTCTGGAACGGCACCTGCATGTGCGACAGGATCTGAACCACCTTCGCCGAGAAGCCGCATTGCGGGAACATCGCGTTGCCCTTCATGAACAGCATGACCGGATTGGCGTCGATTTCGCCCTGGATGCGCTGGAAGACCGTGTCGGACATGAAGAAAACTCCCGGTTGATGGATCAGGGGGCGTTGGTCTGGATCGCCAGGGCATGCAGCGCGCCGCCCATGTGGCCGGCGAGCGCGGCATAGACGAGTTGATGCTGCTGCACCCGGGACCGGCCGCGGAACGCCTCGCTGACCACGGTGCAGGCGTAGTGGTCGCCGTCGCCGGCCAGATCCTCGATCGTCACCTGCGCGTCCGGCAGGGAGGCGCGGATCAGGCTCTCGATTTCGGATGCAGCCATCGGCATGGAGTGAGTCTCCGCGTTCTAACGATCCATCAGCGCCGGGAAGAACGCCCGGTGCGCGGTTCGCAGCCTAGCCAGCGATATTGTGGCGCCGCTGGGCAAAGTCAAACCGTCGCCGCCGGTGCGGCCGAGCGGCCGGGCCTCTATGCCGGCGCGGCGTGCGCGCTCGATGAGCCCGGCCGCGTCGTCGACGCACAGCAGGTAGCGGCCCTGGTCCTCGCCGAACCAGTAGGCGTGCGGGCTGATTCCGGAGGCGGGCACGTCGAGCTTGATGCCGACCTCTCCCGCCATCGCCATCTCGGCGATGCCGACCAGCAGACCGCCATCGGAGAGATCGTGGCAGGCGGAGACGGCGCCGGACAGGATCCGCTCCCGGACGAAATCGCCGGTGCGGCGCTCTGCGGCCAGGTCGAGCGAGGGCGGCGCGCCGTCCTCGCGTCCGTGGATCTCGCGCAGCCACAGCGACTGGCCGAGCGCGCCGGCGGTGGCGCCGAGCAGCACCAGCTCCTGGCCATCCTTCAGGCCGATGCCGATGGCGCTGCCGGCATCCTCCAGCACGCCCAGGCCGCCGATCGCCGGCGTCGGCAGAATCGAGACGGTGCTGCCGTCCGGCTGCCTGGTCTCGTTGTAGAGCGAGACGTTGCCGCTCACGACCGGGAAATCCAGCGCCCGGCAGGCCTCGCCCATGCCGGCGATGGCGTCGGCGAACTGGCCCATCACCTCGGGCTTCTCGGGATTGCCGAAATTCAGGTTGTCGGTGACGGCGAGCGGACGGGCGCCGACCGCGGTCAGGTTGCGCCAGGCCTCCGCCACCGCCTGCGCGCCGCCGAGCCTGGCGTCGGCGGCGACGTAGCGCGGCGTGCAGTCGGTGGTCAGCGCCAGGCCCAGGGTGGTGTCCTCGATCCTGACCACGGCGGCGTCCGCGGCGCCGGGGCGGCGCACGGTCTGGCCGCCGACGGTGCTGTCGTACTGGTCCCAGACCCAGGCGCGCGACGCGATGTCCGGGCAGCCGATCAGGGTGACCAGAGCGTCCTCGATGCCGACCGGATCGTGCATCGCGCCGAGCGGCGCCGGAGCCGGGCTGGGCGCGGTCGGCCGACGATAGAGCGGCGCCTCGTCGGCCAGCGGGGCGAGCGGGATGTCGGCCTCGACGCGGCCCTGATGGCGCACGACGATGTGGCCGGTGTCGGTCAGATGGCCGATGACCGCGAAATCGAGCTCCCACTTGTCGAAGATGGCGCGCGCCATGTCGGCGCGGTCCGGCCGGATCACGATCAGCATGCGCTCCTGGCTCTCGGAGAGCATCATCTCGTAGGCGGTCATGCCGGTCTCGCGCTGCGGCACCGCGTCCAGGTCGAGATCGATGCCGACGCCGCCCTTGCCGGCCATCTCGACCGACGACGAGGTCAGGCCGGCGGCGCCCATGTCCTGGATCGCCACGATCGCGTCGGTCGCCATCAGCTCCAGGCAGGCCTCGATCAGCAGCTTCTCGACGAACGGATCGCCGACCTGCACCGTCGGGCGCTTGGCCTGCGCGTCCTCGTCGAACTCGGCGGAGGCCATGGTGGCGCCATGGATGCCGTCGCGGCCGGTCCTGGAGCCGACATACACCACCGGATTGCCGATGCCGGCAGCGGCGGAGAGGAAGATGCGGTCCTGCCGGGCGACGCCGACGGTCATCGCGTTGACCAGCGGGTTGCCGTCGTACGACGGGTGGAAGTTGATCTCGCCGCCGACCGTCGGCACGCCGACGCAGTTGCCGTAGCCGCCGACGCCGCGCACCACGCCATCGACGATGCGGCGCGTATTGGGATTCTCCGGCGACCCGAAGCGCAGCGCGTTCAGATTGGCGACCGGGCGCGCACCCATGGTGAAGACGTCGCGCAGGATTCCGCCGACGCCGGTGGCCGCGCCCTGATACGGCTCGATGAAGCTCGGGTGGTTGTGGCTCTCCATCTTGAAGATGGCCGCCAGCCCCTGGCCGATATCGACCACGCCGGCGTTCTCGCCGGGCCCGTGGATCACCCAGGGCGCGGTGGTCGGCAACGTCTTCAGCCAGACGCGGCTCGATTTGTACGAGCAGTGCTCGGACCACATCACCGAGAAGATGCCGAGCTCGGTCAGGCTCGGCGTGCGGCCCATGATGCCGAGCAGCTTGGCGTATTCGTCGGCGGTGAGGCCGAATTCGCGGGCCAGGCCCTGATCGACCGTCTTCACTGGACGAACGCCTCCACCAGCCCGTCGAACAAGGGCTTGCCATCGATGCCGCCCATCAGCGGGTCGACCAGATCCTCCGGATGCGGCATCAGGCCGCAGATGCGCAGGTCGTCGCTGAACACGCCGGCGATCGCCCGGGCGCTGCCGTTCGGATTGCCGTCGGCGTAGCGGAACGCCACCCTGCCCTCGCCCTCGAGCCGGTCGAGCGTGTCGGGATCGGCGGCGTAGTTGCCGTCGCCATGCGCCATCGGCGCGCGGAACTGATCGCCCTGGCTCCAGCCACGGGTGAAGACGGTGTCGGCGCGCTCCACCCGGAGGCGGCAATCGTGCGACAGGAACCGCATGCCGGCGTTGCGCAGCAGCGCGCCGGGCAGCATCTGCGCCTCGGTCAGGATCTGGAAGCCGTTGCAGACGCCGAGCACGTAGCCGCCCCTGGCGGCGAAATCGCGCACCGCCCGCATGATCGGCGCATGCGCCGCCATCGCGCCGGAGCGCAGATAGTCGCCATGGCTGAAGCCGCCCGGCAGCACCACCAGGTCGAGGTCCGGAAGCGCGGTCTCGCGATGCCAGAGCATGGCGGGGGCGCGTCCGGAGGCGCCCTTCAGCGCGATCGCCATGTCGCGCTCCCGGTTGGTGCCCGGGAAGACGACGATCCCGGCCTTCACGGCTTGGACGCGCCGGCGCCGTCCGGCTTGCAGGGGAAGGCGTCGTTCAGCGCGTCGTAGACCACCGGACCGACATCGCCGGACAGTCGGTCGCTGTGCTTGGACATCCAAGCCACCACCATGCCGCGCAACTGGTTGCCGCTGGCCTGCGGGATGCAGACCTTGCGGGCCACGTTCGGCCCGGCGACGCTCTCGACCAGGGTGATGCCGTCGCTGATGCCGCTCACATAGGCATCGCAGACCTTGGCGGTCTGCGGCGACTGGCACAGCCGCAGCAGGGTGCCGGCCGGAAGGTGGGTCAGGCGCCCGACCGGCTTGTCCTCAGCGGAAGCGGGGGCAAACGCGGAGGTAAGAGCGGGCGCCGCGAGCGACGCCGCGACGGCGAGAACCAGGAATTTCTTCATGCCAGCACCTCTGTCGTGAAGCTTTCGATGACCAGGTTGGCCAGGAGTTGACGGCCCATCTCGTCGGCCTGCGCCTTGGCTTTCGCGGCGTCGGTTTCGTCCAGTTCGAGCTCGATCACCCGGCCGGCGCGGACCTCGCCGACATTGGCGAAACCCAGCGTATGCAGCGCGTGGCCGATCGCCTTGCCCGGCGGATCGAGCACGCCATCCTTGAGCATGACCGAGACCCGAACCCTCATTGCATGACCTCCGGGCCCTTCATATCGCTGTTGCCGGCCTCGGGGAGGATCCCCAGGCGGCGGGCGACTTCCTGGTAGGCTTCCTCGACGCGGCCCATGTCGCGCCGGAAGCGGTCCTTGTCCATCTTCTCCGAGGTCTTGGCGTCCCACAGCCGGCAATTGTCCGGGCTGATCTCGTCGGCCAGCACCAGGCGCATGTCCTCGTTCTCCCACAGCCGGCCGAACTCCAGCTTGAAGTCGACCAGGGTGATGCCGACGCCGAGGAACAGGCCGGTCAGGAAATCGTTGATGCGCAGCGCCAGCGCCACGATGTCGTCCATGTCGGCGGTGGAGGCCCAGCCGAACGCGGTGATGTGCTCCTCGGCCACCATCGGATCGTTCAGGCTGTCGTTCTTATAGTAGTATTCGAGGATTGAGCGCGGCAGGCGGGTGCCTTCCGGGATGCCGAGCCGCTTGCTCAGGCTGCCGGCGGCGACGTTGCGCACCACCACCTCGAGCGGGATGATCTCCACCTCGCGGATCAGTTGTTCGCGCATGTTCAGCCGCCGCACGAAATGCGTCGGCACGCCGATATCGTGCAGGCGCAGCATCAGGTGCTCGCTGATGCGGTTGTTCAGCACGCCCTTGCCGGTGATGACGCCCTTCTTGGCGCCGTTGCCGGCGGTGGCGTCGTCCTTGAAATACTGCACCAGGGTTCCGGGCTCCGGCCCCTCGAACAGGATCTTGGCTTTACCTTCGTAGAGCTGTCGGCGGCGGGCCATGGCGGTCCTTCTTTGCGCTGAAGACGCCGAAATCGTGGCGCGGGGCGCGGTATAGCAGCCGCCGGACCGGTTAGATACCTGCGCCGCCTACCCCCTCGGTCCCGGCCGGCGCTCCCAGAGGCGCAAACGACACCGGGTCGAACGCGGTGCGGTCCGGCGGGCCGGCGGCGAACATCCAGTTCGCGGGCTGGTCGCGCCCGGCGGGCAGGCCGACCAGCGAGGCGTTGGTGGTGCCGAAGCCGGAACGCGGCGGGATGTTGAGCTCGCTGCCGGCCGGCAGGGAGCGGTCCGACAGCAGCACGCTCCAGGCGTTCCAGTCCGGCGGCGCCGGCATCGCGGCGGCCTGGAATCGCGGCAAATGCCGGGCGATGCGCGGAATCGTCATGTCGTCCGGCGCGCCGGTGGCGATCATGTGCAGGCCGGGCTCGAGCTGGACGATCTCGGCATGGCCGTAGCCCAGGCCGCACAGGAAGAACGCCTGGTCGCGATCGCCGATGATCATGTTGTAGGAGCGATACTGCCCGGCATCGATCTCGGCGATGGCGCGGGCGCCGTCCTCCGCGGTCGCGGCATCGGTGGCGATGAACGGCAGCACCCCGCGCGACAGCTTGCCCGGCGCCGGGCCAAGGCTGCCGACCCGGTTGAGCACCGCCGCCACCACACCGTGATCGCTGACCGCGAGCCAGGTGCCGCCGCCGGGGACGTCGCGCGGGCCGACCACGTGCGGACGGTCCGGCCAGTGCCGGCCTGGCGCCTCCCAGGGCCGGTCCAGACGCTCGTCGCGATTGGCTGCGACCAGGAGCGGCCAGGCTTCCCCGGGAGCGATGGAGACGATGACGGTGCACACGATCAGCGGAATCCGTTTTTCCGTCGCCCCGGGCTGGGCCGGTGGCGGTTATGCCGCAATGCGACATGATGGTGGAACAGTGTCAATGGCGGGGCGTCCGGCAGGCGACGATCACGCCGCTCAGGCCGGCCGGGCCGGGCCGGGCTCGCCGAACACGCGCCGGAAGCTGATGTCGAGCGCGGCCAGGTGGCGAGAGGCGTCGGTCGCCCGGTCGAGCGCCGACGGCGAAACCCTGCCGGCGACCTCAGGATCGGCGTCCAGATTCTCGCGGAAACCCCTGCCGTCCGGAGCGCCCAGCCTGGTCCAGGTGGCCATCGCGTTGCGCTGCACGATCCGGTAGGCGTCCTCGCGCGAGATGCCGGCGCGGGCCAGTTCGAGCAGCACCTCGCCGGAATGCACCACCCCGCCCAGGCTCTCCAGGTTGGCCAGCATCTGTTCCGGATAGACCACCAGCTTCTCGATCATGCCGGCGAGCCGCGACAGGGCGAAATCCAGGCCGATGGTGGCGTCGGGTCCGATATTGCGCTCGACCGAGGAGTGGCTGATGTCGCGCTCGTGCCACAGCGCCACGTTCTCCAGCGCCGGGATGGCGTGGCTGCGCACCAGCCGGGCGAGACCGGTCAGGTTCTCCGACAGCACCGGGTTGCGCTTGTGCGGCATCGCCGAGCTGCCCTTCTGGCCGGGATGGAAGAACTCCTCCGCTTCGCGCACCTCCGAGCGCTGCAGATGGCGGACCTCGATCGCCAGCCGCTCGATGCCGGACGCGATCACCGCCAGGGTGCAGAAGAACGCCGCATGGCGGTCGCGCGGGATCACCTGGGTGGAGACCGGTTCCGGCGCCAGGCCGAGCTTCCCGGCGACGAACTCCTCCACCCGAGGATCGACATGGGCGAAGGTGCCGACGGCACCGGAGATGGCGCAGGTGGCGATCTCGGCACGGGCCTGGACCAGGCGGGCGCGGTTGCGGTCGAATTCGGCGTAGTGGCCGGCGAGCTTGAGGCCGAAGCTGGTGGGCTCGGCATGGATGGCGTGGCTGCGGCCGATGGTGAGGGTGAATTTGTGCTCGAAGGCGCGGCGTCTGAGCGCGGCCAGCACGGCGTCGAGATCCTGCAGCAGCAGGTCCGCGGCCTGAGCGAGCTGGACGGCCAGGCAGGTGTCGAGCACGTCCGACGAGGTCATGCCGAGATGCACGAAGCGGCTGTCGGGGCCGATCTTCTCCGCCAGCCAGGTCAGGAAGGCGATCACGTCGTGACGGGTGACCGCCTCGATCTCGTCGATTCTGGCGAGATCGGCGTCCGAGAAGGCGGCCATCGCCGCGTCGCCCAGGGTGCGGATGGTGGCGGCCGATTCGGCGGGGACGTCGCCGAAGCTGGCCATCGCCTCCACCGCCAGCGCCTCGATCTCGAACCAGATGCGGTAGCGGTTGGCCGGCGACCAGATCGCTTCCATGGCCGGACGTGTGTAGCGTGGAACCATCGGAACCTCCCCTGGCTTTGACGAGCCTGCCGCGCCGACGCTGCGCACGGCGTCGGCGCGCATAGCACGGATGAAGCGGTCGTGCAGGGATGCGCGCAGAGATGGGCTGCAGGGATGCGCGCAGAGATGACCTGCAGGGTTGCGCGCAGGGATGACGCGAAGAGGTCGGGAAACGAGGAGCCTTCATGCCGAGCCTGCATCACCTGCTGCCGCAACTGCTCGACCTGCTGCAGGTGCTGCTGATCGACCTGACCCTCGCCGGCGACAATGCGGTGGTGGTCGGGCTCGCCGTGATGGGCCTGCCGGCACGCGAGAAGCGCCTGGCGATCCTGTTTGGCATCGTCGCCGCGACGGTGATCAGGATCGGTCTCGCCACGGTGGCGCTGCAACTGCTGGCGATCATCGGGCTGATGCTGGCCGGCGGGCTGCTGCTGCTGTGGGTGTGCTGGCGGATGTATCGCGAGCTGCGGCACCAGAACCGGCTCGCCGCCGATCCGTCGCTGGCGCCGGACCATGCCGGGCCGCACATGCTGCGCCGGGCGATCGTGCGCATCGTTCTGGCCGACCTGTCGATGAGCCTGGACAACGTGCTGGCGGTGGCCGGCGCCGCCGGGCAGCATCTCTGGGTGCTGATCACCGGGCTCGCCGTCTCGGTGGTGCTGATGGGCGCGGCGGCGTCGCTGGTGGCGCGGCTGCTGGAGCGCTATCGCTGGATCGCCTGGGCCGGGCTGGCGATCGTCACGGTGGTGGCGGGAGAGCTGATCGTCAAAGGCAGCCACCAGGTGGCGCTGCATCTCGCGCGGTGAGCGCTAGCGGTAGCCGTGGTTGAAGTCGTGCGGCTCCACCGGGCAGGCGGTCACCGGCCTGGGATGCAGGCTGGACAGGTTGGACATCCAGCACTGGTCGAACACCGAGCAGTAGCAGGCGCGGTAGGTGATGTCCGTGGACGCGGCCAGGAAGCGCTCGGAGAGCACGTGGCTGTCGGGCGAGCCCGGGATGCTCATCACCGGCCTGATCTGTCCCGGCCGCAGCACCTCGCCGACCGCATCGTTGATGGACAGGCCGTCCGGGAGGGCGGCGTGACGTTCCGCCGGCGGCTTCGGCAGGTCGCAGCACAGCTCCAGCAGCACGAACAGGTTGTCGACCGGTTGGCCCTTGTAGAGGACGGCCAGGCTCTCGAGCTTGGCCGGACCGATCCCGGCATTGACCAGGGTGATCAGGGTCGGCGAGCGGGTCGAGAAATCGGCCTCGATCTGCAGGAACGGCCAGGAAGCGGCCTGCACGAGCTGCCGCTCGGTCCGCCCGTGCTCGATCGCCACGGTGAGCGAGACGCCGGAGATGAACACGGCGGTCAGGGCCAGGATCAGGTCGAACCAGCGATGGCCGGAATGGCGCGGATGGGCGCTCACCTCATCCACGCCGGTATGGGTTGGCGGCTCGAACATGGTCCGTCGTCGGCCGCGCCCGAAATCGTCAGTTGCCGACCGCGGCGCCGCCGGGATGGCGCAGGTCCAGGCCGCCCCAGTCGCCCGGGCTGCGTCTTGCCAAGGACGGACCGCCGACCAGCACGCCTTCTGCGGCGCCCCAGTTCTCGTGCGGCTCGATCGCATAGCCCATCGCGGTCAGCTTGGAGACCACCTCCGGCGACAGCGCGCCGGCCTCGGCCTGGATGGCGGCCGGCATCCATTGCTCGTGGATACGCGGCATGTTGACCGCCTGGGCGATGTCCATGCCGCCATCCACCACCGCCAGGATCGCCTCCAGCGTGATGGTCGGGATGCGCGAGCCGCCTGGGCTGCCGATCGCCATCACCACCTTGCCGTTCTTCGACAGGATGGTCGGCGACATCGAGGAGAGCGGAGTCTTGCCCGGCGCCACCGCGTTGGCCTTGGAGCCGACGATGCCGTACATGTTCGGCGCGCCGGGCTTGGTGGCGAAATCGTCCATCTCGTCGTTCATGACGATGCCGGTATCGCCGGCCACCACCTTGGCGCCGAACCACCCGTTCAGCGTGTAGGTCATCGACACCGCGCGGCCATCCTTGTCGACGATCGAGAAATGCGTGGTCTCGGTCTTCTCATGCGGGATCGGGTCGAGCGGCGCGAGGTCGGCGGACGGCACGGCGTGGTCGGTAGGCGTATGGGCTCGGGCGATCGCGGCGTAGGACGGGCTGACCAGGGTCGCCACCGGATTGCGCACGAAGGCCGGGTCGCCGAGATCCTGGCGGTCGGCGTAGGCGCGGCGCATCGCCTCGACCTGGCGCTGCACGCCGGCCGCGCTGCGCAGGCCCAGGGTTTTGAGGTCGTCGCCGTCGAGGATGTCGAGGATCTCGCACAGGGCGACTCCGCCGCCGCTGGGCGGCGGCGCGGTCTCGACGGTGAAGCCGTGATAATGGCAGCGCACCGGCGGCAGGGTCCGGGTGTGATAGCCGGTGAAGTCCCCGGCCGCGAACAGGCCGCCGCCCTTGGCGCTGGCGGCGACGATGCCGGCGGCGATCGGCCCTTTGTAGAACGCATCCTTGCCCTGTTCGGCGATCAGCGACAGCGACCGGGCGAGGTCGGCCTGCACCAGGCGCTCGCCGACCTGATACGGGCTGCCGTCCGGATGGAGGAAGATGCGCCTGGCGTCCGGGTCCTTCGCGAAGCCCTCGGTGGCGGTGTGCAGCAGCATCACGTCGCCCGGACCCAGCACGTAGCCGTCGCGCGCCAGGGCGATCGCCGGCGCCATGACGACGCGGCGCGACAGATGGCCCCAGCGCGCGAGCGCCTCGTCCATGCCGGCGACGGTGCCGGGGACGGCCGCGGCCTTCCAGCCGGTCTCGGACAGGCCGGGCACGACGTCGCCGTGCGCATCCTGGAACATGGTCTCGGTGGCCGCCAGCGGCGCATGCTCGCGGAAATCCAGGAACAGCGCCGTGCCGTCCGGCTGCTGCAGCGTCAGGAAGCCGCCGCCGCCGATATTGCCGGCGGCGGGATAGACCACGGCCAGCGCGTAGGCGACCGCGACCGCGGCATCGACCGCGTTGCCGCCCTGGGCCAGGATCCTGGCGCCGATCTCCGAGGCCAGCGCATGCGCGGTCACCACCATGCCGTGCCGGCCGAGCACCGGCGTCGCGGTCCGCGACGTCCGGTTCGCCGGGCCGAACGCGAGAGGGTCCGGCGCACCCTCCCAGGAGCCCGGTTTCGCGGCGGGGCCGGCGGGCTGCCCCGCCGGCGCTGTTTGGGCCCCACTCTGGGGTGGCGTCCGGGCGCTGGCGGGGGCGCCGGCTGGAACGATGGCGAGCGAGGCGGCGAGGGCGATGCCCGTCAGCAGGCGATGTCTGATCATGCCATCAGGCTGCGGGAGCGTAGGGCGGCTTGTCCAGCCCGGCCGGAGAGAGGGTGAAGATCTCGCAGCCCTCCTCGGTCACGCCGATCATGTGTTCGAACTGCGCCGACAGGCTGCGGTCGCGGGTCACCGCGGTCCAGCCATCGTCGAGGATCTTCACGTCCGGACGGCCGACATTGACCATCGGCTCGACGGTGAAGAACATGCCGGCGCGCAGAACGGTGCCCTCGCCGCGCCGCCCGTAATGCAGGACGTTCGGCGATTCGTGAAAATGCCGGCCGATGCCGTGGCCGCAGAAATCGCGCACCACGGAGAAGCGCTGCGGCTCGACATAGCTCTGGATCGCATGGCCGACATCGCCCAGCGTGTTGCCGGGCTTCACCACGGCCAGGCCGCGCATCAGCGCCTCGTAGGTCACGTCGATCAGCATCGCCGCCTTTCGCGACACCGGTCCGACGCCGAACATCCGGCTGGTGTCGCCATACCAGCCATCCAGGATCGAGGTGACGTCGATATTGAGTATGTCGCCATCCTGCAGCCGGCGTTCGCCCGGGATGCCGTGGCAGACCACGTGGTTGAGCGAGATGCAGCAGGATTTCGGATAGCCGCGATAGTTCAGGGTGGCCGGGATGGCGCCGCGGGAGAGGGTGTAGTCGTGGATCAGCCGGTCGATCTCGCCGGTGGTGACGCCGGCGCGGACATGAGGGGCCACCATATCGAGCGTTTCCGCGGCCAGCCTGCCGGCCGCGCGCATGCCGACGAAGTCCGCCTCCGGATGGATGATGATCCTGTGCCCGTCCGCCTCGCCGTCCATCGTGCCGTCTTCCCTGGAGCCGTGCCTAGTCGAGAGATGCCCCACGCGCTCAAGGATGGGCGGCGCGGCGCGGCGGTGCAAGATGTCAGGGCTCGCGCCGATTCCGGGACAGGCGACGAGATCGGCCGGAACCGCGACCTGGCAGGCGTGCGGGCGTGAGGCGCGCGGCTACGAGCGGTCTCGGGACCTGGCGTGGGCCTTGGCATGGCCGTGCGCGCGCGCGGCGACGGCGGCGCCTGCGAGATGGACGCGTGCCCCGGTCAGGCGGACACGCGGACCATGGGCATGGCCATGCGACACCACCGTGACCGGACCCTTCGCCGCGACCAGGCGCATCACCAGCCGGCCATGCACGCGGCGCAGCCGGCGCTGCGGCGCCGGCGCCGAGGCTTCGTCGGCCACGGTGTCCGAGGCGAGCAGCAGCGGCGCGCGGCGATAGCGACCGATCGAGCGCGGCATCAGCGGCACGCCCTCCTGCAGGAAGGCTTGGTCGAGCAGGCCGGCCATCACCCCGCTGCGCTGCGCGCTGGTCCGGGCGCCGAGCACGACGCCGATCAGCCGCACGTTGCCGCGCACCGCGGAGGTGACGAGATTCAGCCCGGCATCGACCGTATATCCGGTCTTGAGCCCGTCGGCGCCGGGGTAGATTCGCAGCATCGGATCGTGGTTCGGGACTTCGCGGCCATGGAACATGAACGCCGGCACCGAGAAATAATGGTACTGTTCCGGAAAGTCCTGAATCAGGTGACGGGCCAGCAGCGCGAAGTCGCGCGCGGTGGAGACCTGTTCGGCGTCGGGGAGGCCGGACGCGTTGCGGAAGGTGGTGCTGCTCATGCCGAGCGACCGCGCCTTCTGGGTCATCATCTGGGCGAATTGCTGCTCGTCGCCCTGGGCCAGCATCTCACCGAGCGCGCAGGCGGCGTCGTTGGCGGATTTGGTGACGAGGCCGAGCACCGCCTGCTCGACGGTGAGGTAGCTGCCGGGCGCCAGGTCCAGCTTGGACGGCTCCATCGAGGCGGCATGTTCGGAGACCGGGACCGCCTGGTCGAGCGAGATGCGGTTCTGGCGCAGCGCATCGAAGGCGAGATAGAGCGTCATCAGCTTGGTGAGGCTGGCCGGGAAGCGCTGCAGGTCCGGGTTGGCCTGCTGCAGCACGGCGCCGCTGTTGGCGTCCATGACGATGGTGCTGAGCTGGCCGCGATACTGGGCGTGCGCCGCCACCGGCAGGACCGCGAGCATCGTCAGGCTGCAAAGAAGCGAACGCAAGCGTTTGACGGCATGGGCAGCAAAGGCGAACCGGCCACTCGAAGATATGTCCAAGGTCACGATGTCGCCCCTGGTCTTGCTGTCCGGCGGCATCGGCCTCTCCACGCTTCCGCCAAGACACTATGGCGCTCGAAACCTTTCGTCCAGATTAATTCCCGGATGGACAACGGGTTGGCAATGTTTGCTGTCTGGCCGGTGCAAGGATGGGCGCCAACCGCAGCGTCGGGATCACGCGCGAAGGGGCTTTCAACCTGCGTTTGACTTCCAATATGGTGGCGTCATGCGCTTGAACCCCCCGCACCCGGCCCGCCTCGGTCCGAACCGCTCCGACCCGACCCGGGGCCATTGGACGGCGCGGCGGCTTTCTCCGTCGCACCGGCCCCGGCTCCATCTTCCGGCGGTGCGGTCGATGAGCGATACCGACAAGACCAACAATCCCGATTCGCCGGATATCGGCGTGGTGGTCAAGACCCGGCCCAAGACCCGCAAGCCGGCGATGTACAAGGTGCTGATGCTGAACGACGACTACACGCCGATGGAGTTCGTCGTCCATGTGCTGGAGCGGTTCTTCCAGAAATCCCGCGACGAGGCGACGCGGATCATGCTGCACGTGCACAAGCGCGGAGTCGGCGTATGCGGCGTGTTCACCTACGAGGTCGCCGAGACCAAGGTCACCCAGGTGATGGATCTGGCGCGGCAGAACCAGCATCCGCTGCAATGCACGATCGAGAAGGACTGACCGGTCGCGACCGCGGGGATCCGGAGAGCGATCCGGTCGCCCGCCCGGTCCCGGGTGTGGCCCCGGGTATGGAAACCGTCGACGGCGCACCTATTTTGAGATGAGCGAACCGGATGGCCGAGAAGAATCGCACGCCGCTCCGATCGTAAACTGGTTTTTTACTGGCCTTCGGCAGAATTCCCTCCAAGATGATCAATGGCCGAGCCTCGGTTCGGTTTCGATGATCCGGGGATAGGCTGCGAGCGGCCAAGCCCGAGCGGCGAAGGAGCGTCCCCATGCTGTCACGCAACCTCGAACAGACGCTGCACCGCGCCCTGTCGCTGGCAGGCGACCGCCGCCACGAGTATGCGACCCTCGAACATCTGCTGCTCGGCCTGGTCGACGACGGCGACGCCGCCACGGTGCTGCGCGCCTGTGGCGTCGATCTCGACAAGCTGCGCACCGACCTCACCGAGTTTCTCGACAAGGACCTGGCCGGGCTGGCATCGGACCGCTCCGCCGAGCCGAAGCCGACCGCGGCGTTCCAGCGCGTCGTGCAGCGCGCGGCGATCCATGTGCAGTCCTCCGGACGCGACGAGGTCACCGGTGCGAACACGCTGGTGGCGCTGTTCTCCGAGCGGGAGAGCCATGCCGTCTACTTCCTGCAACTGCAGGACATGACCCGGCTCGACGCGGTCAACTTCATCAGCCACGGCATCGCCAAGGCGCCGGGGCGGACCAGCCAGCGCCCGCCGCAGGGTGCCGCAGGCACCGGCGACACCCCCGAGGGCGATCGCGAGGAGCGCGGCCGCGGTGGCGCGCCGAAGCAGCAGGACGGTCTGTCGGCCTATTGCGTGAACCTCAACAAGAAGGCGCTGGCCGGCAAGATCGACCCGCTGATCGGCCGCGACCAGGAGATCGAGCGCACCATCCAGATCCTCTGCCGCCGCACCAAGAACAACCCGCTCTATGTCGGCGATCCCGGCGTCGGCAAGACCGCGATCGCCGAGGGCCTGGCCAAGCGCATCGTCGAGAAGGACGTGCCGGAAGTGCTGGCCAACTCGACCATCTACGCGCTGGACATGGGTGCGCTGCTGGCCGGCACCCGCTATCGCGGCGATTTCGAGGAGCGGCTGAAGGCGGTCGTCACCGAGCTCGAGGCCAATCCCGGCGGCATCCTGTTCATCGACGAGATCCATACCGTGATCGGCGCCGGCGCAACCTCGGGCGGGGCAATGGATGCCTCCAACCTGCTCAAGCCGGCGCTGGCGCAGGGCACGCTGCGCTGCATCGGCTCGACCACCTACAAGGAGTTCCGCCAGCATTTCGAGAAGGACCGCGCGCTGGTGCGGCGCTTCCAGAAGATCGACGTGAACGAGCCGTCGGTCGAGGATGCGGTCAAGATCCTGCGCGGACTCAAGACCAACTACGAGAAACACCACAAGGTCAGCTATACCGACGAGGCGATCCGCGCCGCGGTCGAGCTGGCGGTGAAGTACATCCACGACCGCAAGCTGCCGGACAAGGCGATCGACGTGATCGACGAGGTCGGCGCGTCGCGGATGCTGCTGCCGGAAGACAAGCGCCGCAAGGTCGTGACGCTGCGCGACGTCGAGGAGATCGTCGCGAAGATCGCCCGCATCCCGCCCAAGAGCGTGTCCGCGGACGACAAGGAGACGCTGCGGTCGCTCGAGCGCGATCTCAAATCGATGGTGTTCGGCCAGGACAAGGCGATCGAGGCGCTGTCGGCGGCGATCAAGCTCTCGCGCGCCGGCCTGCGCGATGCGGAGAAGCCGATCGGCAACTACCTGTTCTCCGGCCCGACCGGTGTCGGCAAGACCGAGGTCGCCAAACAACTGGCCTCGACGCTCGGCATCGAGCTGATCCGCTTCGACATGTCGGAATACATGGAACGGCATTCGATCTCGCGCCTGATCGGCGCGCCGCCCGGCTATGTCGGCTTCGATCAGGGCGGGCTGCTGACCGACAGCATCGACCAGCATCCGCACGCCGTGCTGCTGCTCGACGAGATCGAGAAGGCGCATGTCGATCTCTACAACATTCTGCTGCAGGTGATGGATCACGGGAAGCTCACCGACCATAACGGCAAGACGGTCGATTTCCGCAACGTGATCCTGATCATGACCACCAATGCCGGGGCGGCCGACCTGACGCGGGAGGCGATCGGCTTCGGCCGCGACAATCGCGCCGGCGAGGACGAGGAGGCGATCAAGCGCATCTTCACCCCGGAATTCCGCAACCGCCTCGACGCGATCATCCCGTTCGCCGGGCTCACCCCGGAGATCGTCGGACGGGTGGTGGAGAAGTTCGTGCTCCAGCTCGAGGCTCAGCTCGCCGACCGCAACGTCACCATCGAGGTGTCGTCGGCGGCCAAGGAATGGCTGGCGGAGCGCGGCTACGATCGCCTGTATGGCGCGCGTCCGCTGGCGCGGGTGATCCAGGAGCATATCAAGAAGCCGCTGGCCGAGGAGCTGCTGTTCGGCAAGCTGGCGCATGGCGGCGCGGTCAACGTCTCTCTCAAGGACGGCAAGCTGGCATTCGACTACATCTCGAACGAACCGCCGGTGCAGGAGAGCGAAGACGGCGGCGACGAGGGCGGTGCCACCAGGCAGTCCGAAACCGCGGAATAGGCCTCCGGGCCCGGCCTGTCATACGCCGCCGGTCGTTCGTGCGACCGGCGGCTTTCTTTTGTCCGCGCAACGCCGCCGGCGGGAGAGCTCAGCCGGCTTCCGCCTGCAGCTTCGCCTTCGCCGCCCGCAGCGTCGCGTCCTGCAGTGCAGGCTCCGGCGCGGACAGGTCGAGCGCCTCGAGCGCCTGGATCATCGCCTCGACCACGACCAGCCGGGCGAACCATTTGCGGTCGCCCGGCACCACGTACCAAGGCGCGTGCTTGCGCGCGGTGCCGGCGACCATCTCCTCGTAAGCGGTCTGATACTGACTCCAGACGGCGCGCTCCTCGAGATCCGCCTGGGAGAACTTCCAATTCTTCTCCGGCTCCTCCAGACGGGCCAGGAAGCGCTGGCGCTGCTCCTCGCGCGAGATGTTGAGGAAGAACTTGACCACCACGATGCCCTGGCGATCGAGATAGCGCTCGAAATGCCGGATATCCTTCATCCGGTCCTGCCAGAAATGGCCGCCGCGCCGCCGCTGCGGCAGCGACTGTCCCTCCAGCACCTCGGGATGGACCCGCGCGATCAGCAGCTCCTCGTAGTGGCTGCGGTTGAAGACGCCGATCTGGCCGCGCGACGGGACGGCGAGATGCACGCGCCACAGGAAATCGTGGCTCAGCTCGACGGGGCCGGGCTGCTTGAACGACGTCACCTTCACGCCCTGCGGATTCACTCCCGACAGGACGTGGCGGATGGTGCCGTCCTTGCCGCCGGCATCCATCGCCTGGAACACCGCCAGCAGCGCCCAACGTCCGTCGGCATAGAGCAACTGCTGGAGATGGGCGAGACGCGCGACGCCGGCCGCCAGCAGCGCCTCGCCCTGCGCCTTGTCGAGACCATGTCCGGGATCGGCGGCGGGCGCGTGGTCCGACAGCGAGAACCCCTTGCCGTCGGCGACGCGGAACCGCTCGAGCAGCGCCTTGCGGCGCGCGCGCTCCATCAGGACTTCGCCTCGCGGCGCTTGATGGTCAGGGCGGACGGGGCCTGGGTGGTCGGCATCATCTCGATGCTGTTGATGTTGACCCGCCTCGGCAGCCCGACCACCCAGGCCACCGCCTCGGCGATATCCTCCGGCAGCAGCGGGTCGGCGTTGCGATAGACCGCGGCCGCCTTCTCGTCGTCGCCGAAGCGGACGTTGCTGAACTCGCTGCCGCCGACCAGGCCCGGCTCGATGTTGGTCACCCGTACGCCGGTGCCGACCAGGTCCGCCTTCAGGTTGCGCACGAACTGGGCGACGAACGCCTTGGTGGCGCCGTAGACGTGCCCGCCAGGGTAGGGGTAGTGGCCGGCGATGCTGCCCAGCGTGATCACGTGGCCGCCGTCGCGCGCCACCATGCCGGGCAGCAGCGCCCGCACCAGGCCGGTGACGCCGCCGATATTGGTGGCGATCATGCGCTCCCAGTCGGATGGGTCGGCCTGCCAGGCCGGCGTCAGGCCGAGCGCCAAGCCGGCATTGGCGACCAGCACGTCGATCTCGCGCCAGGGCTCCGGCAGCGATTCGGGCAGGGCGGAGACGGCGTGCGTGTCGGTCACGTCGAGCCGGACCGGCAGCAGGGCGTCGCCCAGCGCGGCGGCCAGCGCGTCGAGACGCTCCTGTCGCCGGCCGGTGGCGATCACGCGGTGCCCGTCGGCGACCATGCGACGCGCCATCGCCTCGCCGAATCCGGCGGTGGCGCCGGTGATGAAGACGGTCAGGCTCATGCGCTGGGCTCCTGGTGGTGGTCCGGGTCGTGGCCCGGGTCGCTTATCGGGTCGCTCATCGGCTCGATCCGCAGCCTGGCCAGCAGTTGCTCCTGCGTCGCCAGGCGGCTGCCATCCGGTCCGTAGAGTCGCAAATCGAGCCAGACCGGGCCGGGCAGCAGGTCTGCAGCACGACGCAAGGCGAGGGCTTCGGTTCCGAAATGCTCCTGCCGGTCGGCCGGCCTGGCCTGTCGGCCGGGATGGTCCGGGATGGCGGGGACCTGGCTGCCCTGGAAGGCGAGCGTGTATGGCATGGTCCGACCTCGTGACGCTGACTGGGATACGCTGATTCTCGAAAATGCGACCGCCGCCGAGCGCTGTCGAGCGCCCTCGCCCGGATGCTTCTGGTAGCGCAACCAGAAAACCATCGTCGCACGGCCTCCGCCACCTTGGCGATCCGCGCCACGCCGGCCTAGGTTGTCCGCCTAGCGCCGCGGCGAACGTGGCCGACCGGAGGATACGCGATGGACGACACCCCCGGCCCGGCCGCCTCGCGCGGCGTGCCGAAGGACGCGGTGTTGCACCAGGCCATGCGCAAGGCGCGCGCCAGGCTGATGCCGTTCCTGATCCTGATGTATCTGCTGGCGTTCCTGGACCGCACCAATCTCGGCGTCGCCAAGCAGGCGCTGCAGGCCGGCCCCGGCCTGTCGGAGGCGATGTTCGCGTTCGGCGCCGGCATCTTTTTCGTCGGCTATGCGATCTTCGAGGTGCCGAGCAACCTGATCCTGCACCGGGTCGGCGCGCGCGTCTGGCTCGGCCGGATCATGATCAGTTGGGGCATCGTCGCCGCCTGCACCATGTTCGTGGTCGGCGACAAGAGCTTCGTGGCGCTGCGCCTGCTGCTGGGCCTGGCGGAGGCCGGCTTCTTCCCCGGGGTGATCCTGTATCTGACCTACTGGTTCCCGCCGGAATATCGCGCCCGTGTGCTGGGGCTGTTCTATTTCGGCTACCCGCTGGCGCTGACGATCGGCACGCCGTTCTCCGGGTTGCTGCTCGGTCTCGACGGGGTGGCGGGGCTGGCAGGCTGGCAGTGGATGTTCCTGATCGAGGGGCTGCTGGCGTCGGCGGTCGGCGTGCTGACGCTGTTCGTGCTGCCGGACCGGCCGGCCGACGTCGCCTGGCTCGATGCGTCGGAGAAGGCGGCCCTGGCCGCGGTGATGGTGGCGGAGTCGGACTCCAAGCATGCCGAGGGCGGCGGCACCTTCCTGCAGGCGCTGCGCGACGTGCGCCTGCTGCGGTTCGTGGCGATCTATTTCCTGATGCAGATCGGCAGCTACGGGGTGGTGTTCTACCTGCCGGACCAGGTGAGCCGGCTGCTCGGCATGAAGATCGGGCTGGAGGTCAGCCTGGTCTCGGCGATCCCCTGGCTGTGCGCGATCCTGTTCACCGCGATCTGGCCGCCGCTCGCCTCCCGGCTGAACCGGCCGCGCGCGTTCTTCCTGACCTGCGTGCTGATGCTGGCCGGCGGCATGCTGGTCTCGGCGCATGCGTCACCGCTGCTGGCGATCGTGGCGCTGTGCGTGGCGGCGTCGGGCATCATCGCCTCGCAGGCGATCTTCTGGACCTTTCCCACCGACAGTTTCGCCGGCACGGCGGCGGCGGGCGGTCTGGCGGTGATCAATTCGATCGGCAATCTCGGCGGCTTCGTCGCCCCCAACCTGCGCTCCTGGATCGATCGCCTGCTGCACAGCCATACCGCCGGACTGCACGCGATCGCGGTCTCGGCGCTGCTGTCCGCCCTGGTCGGGCTGACGTTGCCGGCGAGAGGGCGGCGGGTGGTGGCGACGGTGCTGGGCGGGAACAAGGAAGGGACCGTGCGATGACGCTGCTGCCCGAGGATTCCGCGACCGCCACGCTGCTCGGCCGCGTATTCGACCCGGAGTCGGACGGGCCCTGCCTGGTGCAGTTGCGCGGCGAGCGTCTGGTCGACGTGACCGCCGCCGGCCCGACCTTGTCGGCGCTGCTCGCGTTGGACGATCCGGCGTCCGCCGCCGGCGCGATCCCCGACCACCGCGGCTGGGACGTGCGCGCGGTGATGGCGCGCAGCCTGGACCGAAGAGGGACACCGTCCGAGCCGGTGCTGCTGGCGCCCTGCGACCTGCAGGTGGTTAAGGCGTGCGGCGTGACGTTCGCCGGCAGCATGATCGAGCGCGTGATCGAGGAACGCGCCAAGGGCGATCCCGCCGAGGCGGCGAGCCTGCGCGCCCGGATCGGCGGCGCGATCGGCGGCGCGATCGGCGGTGCCCTGAACCGGCTGCGTCCCGGGTCGCCGGAGGCGCTGGCCGCGAAGACCGCGCTGATCCGGGAGGGTCTCTGGTCGCAATATCTCGAGGTCGGGATCGGCACGGATGCGGAGATCTTCACCAAGGCGCCGGTGCTGTCCTCGGTCGGCGCCGGCGACGAGATCGGCGTCCTCTCGACCTCGGCCTGGAACAATCCGGAGCCGGAGGTGGTGCTGGCGGTTGACGGCCAGGGCAGGATCAAGGGCGCGTCGCTCGGCAACGACGTCAACCTGCGCGACTACGAGGGACGCAGCGCGCTGCTGCTGGGCAAGGCCAAGGACAACAACGCGAGCTGCGCGATCGGTCCGTTCCTGCGCCTGCTCGACGACCGCTTCACGCTGGACGATTTGCGCGGGCTCACGCTCGATCTGACCGTCACCGGCGCATCGGACGGGTTCGTTCTGCGCGGCCACAGCTCGATGCGCGAGATCAGCCGCGATCCGGAAGATCTGGTGCGCCAGGCGATCGGCGCGCACCACCGCTATCCGGACGGGTTCATGCTGTTCCTCGGCACCCTGTTCGCGCCGGTGCAGGATCGCGACCAGCCCGGCAGCGGCTTCACCCATCGTCAGGGCGACCTGGTGGAGATCGCCTCGCAGCGCCTGGGCCGGCTGGTGAACCGGGTCGGTCATGCCGAGACGGCGCCACCCTGGCAATTCGGCATCGGCGCGCTGATGCGCAATCTGGCGGCGCGGGGATTGCTGCACGACGAGCGGCGATTTTAGCCCCGCAGCCTCATCCCGCCTTGCGCCGGCTGCCCACCTCGCCACATCTGGGGAAATGGCTATCCTCGACACTGCCCTGGATCCCAGCATCACAGCGAGCCTGACCGGGCAGTTGCTGATCGCGATGCCGTCGCTGACCGACCGGAACTTCGCCCAGACGGTGATCTTCCTGTGCGCGCACTCGCCGGACGACGGGGCGATGGGGCTGGTGGTGAACCGGCGCCTGCCGGAGCCCGGCTTCGACGACCTGCTGACCCAACTGGAAATCCTGCCCACCCCGCCGCGACGTCGGATCGCGCTGTGTTCCGGCGGGCCGATGGACAGCGCCCGCGGCTTCGTCTTGCACAGCAGCGACTGGAGCGGCGACGGCAGCCTCACGGTCGATGACGACATCGTGCTGACCGCCAGTCTCGACGTTCTGCGCGAGATCGCCGACGGCAGCGGGCCGCGACAGGCGCTGCTGGCGCTGGGCCACGCGACCTGGGGGCCGGGACAACTGGAATCCGAGATCCGGCAAAATGCCTGGCTGTCGGCGCCGGCCAACGAGGCGATCCTGTTCGGCGCCGACCACGACCGCAAATGGCGTCGCGCGCTGGCCGTGCTGGGCGTCGATCCGCTGCGACTGGTCGGAGAGGCCGGCAACGCCTGATCGCGTCGCGGACGGAAAGGTGAAGCCCTCGCCGGCGAACCGGATCGCTGGGACGGCGCTGTTCGAACATGGGCCCGAGCGAGGCCCGGACGAACGGGAGATACGCCATGACGATTCACGCAACAGGCCGGCTCTGCCTCGCGGCCCTTCTCGGCGCGGGCCTCGCCACCCCTGCCCTGGCCCCCGCCCTGGCGCAGACCGGGGGCACCGCAGGGGGAATGGGCACCATGGCGCCGGGGGCCGCCGGGACATCCGGGACGTCCGGCACCATGGGCATGAGCGGCCCGAGCGGCGGCCGTATGACCAATCCGGCGATGACCAATCCCGGCATGAGCAACAGCGGCATGAGCAACAGGGGCATGACCAACAACGGGATGACCGATCCGGCGATGGCGAACCGTACGCTGAGCCCGGGCATGGCCAACACCGGCATGCCGAACGCCGCTCCCGGCGGCACCACGGCGCCGGGCACCGGCGTGACCCAGCCGATACCGAACTCCACCAACACCATGATGGCGCCCGGCACGCCGCGCTGAGGCGGCGCCGCTTCTACCAGACGAAGCCGGGAATGGTGGCGACCGGAGCAAGTCCGGTCGTCGCCAGTTCGCGCTCCAGCAGGCCTGCATCGGCGGCAAGCGCCGCGCCGTGGATGCCGCCCAGCACCCAAAGCGATTCGATCCCGGCGGCACGGGCGCCGGCGATGTCGGTCGCCAGCGAATCTCCGACCGCCAGGATGCGCGCGCGCGGCACCGACAGCATCGCCTGCACCGGCACGTAGATCGCCGGGTCGGGCTTGCCGATCTGGCGCACGGCACCGCCCATCTCCCGATACAGCGCGGCCAGCCTGCCGGCGCAGATGATCCTGACGCCGCCCCGCACCACTTCGAGATCCGGGTTGGCGCACAGCATCGGCAGGCCGAGCGCATGACAGCGCCGGAGCGCCGGCACGTAGGGCGACGGATCGGTCTCGCCCAGCGAATCGTCCGGTCCGGTATTGAGCACGAAGTCGGCGTCGTCCGGCGCCGCCACACGCTGCAGCGGGACGCCCTCGAACAAATTGGCGTCCTTGTCCGGTCCGAGATGCCAGACCCGCTTTCCGAGCGCCCGGAACCAGTCGTCCGGCGGGTCGATCAGCGCCAGCCGCGTCGCCTCGCCGCTGGTGAGGATGCCGTCGTAGCTATCGTCCGGGATGCCGATGCGTCGCAGGGTCTCGCGCACCGGGAGGGTCCGGCGCGGCGCATTGGACAGCAGCACCACCCGCTTGGCGGCGCGGCGCAGCGCATGCAGACAGTCCACGGCGCCAGGATAGGGCTCGGACCCGTCATGGATCACGCCCCACAGATCGACGATGAAGCCGTCATAGTCGGCGGCGATCGCTTCGAGATGCTGGATATGGCGTGTCATCGGACGGTCCGTTCTGCGAGCGCCGCGCCGCGCGCGTCGGCCAGCGTGGCATGGCCGGCCGCGCGCATCGCCGCGCGCAGCTCGCGCTTGAGCCTGGGCAGCAGCGCCGGGCCCTCGATCGAGAAACGCGTGTAGAGCTGAACCAGGTCGGCGCCGGCGCGGATCTTGTCGAGGATGTCGGCGCCGGTCTCGATGCCGCCGCAGCCGACCAGCACCAGGCGGCCAGCGGCCAGCCGCGCCACGTGCGCCAGCATCGCCGTGCTGCGCGCCCGCAGCGGCCGCCCGGACAGCCCGCCCGCCTCGCCGGCATGGCGGCCGGACAGGCCGGGCGGCCTTGCCAGCAGCGTGTTGGAGACGATCAGCCCGTCGACCCCGGCCGCGACCACGGTCTCGACGATCGCCTCCAGGCTGGCATCCTCCAGGTCCGGCGCCAGCTTGACCAGCAGCGGCGGCCTGGACGGCGCCGCGTCGGCGATCGCGGACAACAGGGCGCACATCGGTTCCACCTGCTGCAGCGCCCGCAGCCCGGGAGTGTTCGGCGAGGACAGGTTGATCACCAGGTAGTCCGACAGCGGCGCCATGGCGCGCACCAGCGCGGCGTAGTCGCGCGGCGGATCGGCGCCCTCCTTGTTGATGCCGAGATTGGCGCCGAACGGCGCCGCCAGGGCCGGCCCGGCGCGCAGGCGGCGCAGCCGCGCCAGGAAGCGGTCGGCGCCCTGGTTGTTGAAGCCCATGCGGTTGATCACCGCGCCCTCCTCCGGCAGCCGGAACAGGCGTGGCCTTGGATTGCCGGCCTGCGGCAGCGGCGTGACGGTACCGGCCTCGACGAAGCCGAACCCGGCGCGGGCCAGCGCCCTGGGCACCCGGCAATCCTTGTCGAAGCCGGCGGCGATGCCGATCGGATTGGCGAAGGAGAGCCCCATCGCCGTGACCCCGAGCCCGTCATCGTCCCCGGCCCGGCCGCGCCCGCCGAAGCCGAGCGACAGCGCGTCGAGCGCCAGACGATGGGCGCGTTCCGGATCGAGCCGGCGCAGGGCGGGCAGGGCGAGCGATTGCAGCATCATCACACGCGTTCCTGCCCTGGCCGGGCGGCGATGGGAAGGGCGATGGCAGGCTGCCGGCCAATACCTAAACCGGCGCCGGGCTCCTCCCAGCACTCGCAAGCTGACAGTTGTCCCAATCAACTATGCCGCGAACCTCTACGGCTGGCTTCCTCGGACACGGTAACAGCGTCAATAATTGCCCCGCATGGGACTATTTGCCGTTTTCCAGAGCGTCTAGGGTCCTATAATAGCCACCAGGACTCGAACGCTATCAGCATACCCCTCAGTTATTCTGGCTTCGCCGTCGGCCTATGCCCTACGATCTGACGCAACCACTCGGCAAAGCGGGCTTCGTCATTGTCGGTTTTGAGATTGTGCGTGGCTTCTCTGAACTTATTGGACTGGGATTCCGGTGCTTGATTTATATTGCCCCCACAATAAAAGGAATTTACCAAACCATCCCTCTACTATTTCTTGGTGCGCTTCACCTTGAAGTCGAGATAGTCGCGAATGAACTCATAACGTGCTGTCGAAGGATCGCCTTGGTAACTGATGAAGATTTCGCCGCCTTCGTCATCGATCAACCGCTCTTCCTTCCATCCTTTCCGTGGGGCACCACGTTCGGGTTCCGGCAGTTCCAACGTAGGGGTGAATACTGCCTTCGGGAGGGCTTCGCCTTTGCGCTCTAAAATTGCGCTTTCAAAGGGTATTCCGCTTTTCTCGCCGTCGACAAATACGAATGTCATTCCATCATGCTGCTGAATTGCTCGTACCCGACGAGGATCGGAGAACTGTAGCGATCCATTCACCTCGGCCTGAATCCAATCGCCGACTTCGATCTTAGGCCTTTCGTTCTGGCTACCCGGTTCATCTCCGGCTGTGTCGAGACTATCGGAATCAGTGAGTTTTGCGTAGGCAACAGTCGCGTCATAGACCCGAAGGAACGTTTCGGCGGCGCTTTGTGTAAATTTCGCTTTTAGAACAAGCTGGTCAAGGCATACGGCGTCGATCGGTCGCCTCGCGCCCCATTCATGCCAGTATGTGGAAATCGCTTTTGGCGTAAGCGCGAAACGGCGGATCAAGTCCTTCTTGATGCTCTCCTGCTGCGCCCGAAGATAGTTACGACCATCCTCGGTAAGGTTTGTTTGACGGCTCGGGCCAGCACCCTGATAGTCAACCATCCCATAAGACTTCAGCGCAGCTAACGTTTGCGCGGCTTGGCTGCTCGCCTCTTTCATGTCCCAAGCTAGCCCTGCCCTGTTCGCAGGAGTCGGGTGGCGCCCGAACTTGGTCTCATATGCGACGAGACGCTCGATTGCCGCAGGCAAGCTGATAAAAGGGAAGGACGGACTACGATCCTTTGGAGGTTTGACTTTACCGCCAGGAGGCAGCTCTGCGTCGTCAGTCATCACTAGACTCCTACTTGATATACGGGTTTCCTATCAGAATTAGTTTGACAGGGCAACCCATAAGCGGAATGATGCCCCGCAAGGAGGTGCAACATGAACGTCAAGAGAGTCGCTCTAGCCGCCGTCATGCTCACGGACGCGGCACGGGCAAAATAGAGAAGCCGCCAAACCGGTGAGACGGTCGGCGGCTTCGAGGTGGGCCAATATAAGCGTACGAACCAAACTGGCGGCGGTGTTCATAGCATCGCCGCCCTTCTTTGTGAATCCATTAAGAACCACCTTCGATGCGACTTTGTTTGCAGACCGATTTGGACCCGCTCTTTCCCCATTCTAGTCATGCTGGTCAGACCTTGCGTAGGTTCAGTCGCTTGCCGAAGGTGCCATCGAGACCTTCGACGGCGCGGACGGCACGATCAAACCGCTAAGCAGGTAAATGGCGGCGCTCCGATACTCATTGGAAGCCTTTCTCGACAGCCTGACAGGCCGCCACGCCCATGCGGCTTGCCAGCGGTGGCCGGCGAGGCGATCCTGCGCCGATGTGGAACGAGCCCTATCTCGAGACCTGCTGCCGGTCGGCGCTGCACCGGCTGCTGTTGTGCGGCGCCGCTGGACGCCCGGATGCGACCGAGGCGGACCTCAAGGATGCGCGCTGTCTGGACCGGCTGGTGGAGCTCGGCTTCGCCAGCCACGACGAGCCGCGCTATCGCATCACGCCGGCCGGTCTGGAGCGTCACGCCCTGGAAATCAGGAAGGTCGCGTAACGGGACCGGCGCGATGCGGCACGAGGATGTCTGGCGCGCGCTCGATACGCTCGCCGCGGAGAAGGGGTTGTCGCCCTCCGGCCTGGCCCGCGCCGCCGGGCTCGATCCGACCAGCTTCAACCGCTCCAAACGGGTCGGCCGCGGCAAGCTGCGCTGGCCCAGCACCGAGAGCCTGTCGCGTGTGCTGGCGGCGACCGGGGCGACCCTGGAGAGCTTCGCCGCCCTGGTCGGCGGCGCGCGGGTGCTGTCGGTCGCACGCGGCCAGCGCGGCCGGCCGATCCCGCTGCTGACGCTGTCGCATCTCGCCGGGACGGGGCTGTTCGACCCGTCCGCCCAGCCGGCCGACGCCGCAACGGAGCATGTCGAGGCGCCGCCTCCGGCGGGCCCGCACGCCTACGCGGTCAGGATCGATACCGACCGCTTCGAGCCCCTGTTTCGTCAGGGAAGCACGCTGATCGTGTCGCCGGACGCGGCGATCCGGCCTGGGGACAGGGTGCTCGCCGGCTTCGGCGGCACGGTCGCGCTCTGCCTGGTGCGCGAGAGCGGCGGCGCATCCCCTGCCCTGGGCGCCCTCGCCGGCGACGCGATCCCGGAGGGCGCGGCGACCGGGCTGCACAGGATCGTCTGGGCCAGCCTTTGAAAGCCAGCCTTGAGGGCCAGCCGTCGAAACCTCTCAGCCGGCCCACTGGCGGGCGAGCGGCCCGATATCGAGGGCGATGCCGCCCAGCGCCTTGATGCGCGCGGCATAGATCACGCCGAGCGGGCCTGGAGCGGAGACCACGAACACAGCGCCGCGATGCGGCACCGCGATCGACTCCAGCACCCGGCGATGGCCGTCGGGTAGGAAGCCGGCCGGATCCAGCCCGTCCGGCGCGACCGGCAGGCCGGCCTCGTCCGGCACCAGGATGGTCGCGGTCTCCGACACGCCGGAGAAATGCGCCAGCTTGCGGAACATGGCGGTCTGCGCGCCGACGAAGCCCAGGAACGGCAGGCCGCTGAGGAGCGTGCGCAGATACGGCACCGTCTGATGCATCAGTTGGGCGATATGGGTGCTGGCGTACAGCGCATCGGTGGAGGCGCGCACCAGGCGGTGCATCTCGGCGAGGTATCCGAAATGATGCTTCTCCCGGTCCATGTCCTCGGCGTCCGGCACGCCGAGGATGTCGGCGTCGGCGATCGCGGCCTGGAAAGCGCTTTTCAGCTCGGACAGGGCCGCCTCGCCGGCGGTCTGCGACGATTGGCCGAACCATCCGGTCCAGACACCGTCGAGGGCGGCGAGCCGTTCCTCCGGACGCAGGATGCGCTGCGCATTCACGCCGCACAGGGCTGTGAAGTGCGCCAGCGCGATATCCAGCCGCAGCAACGCGAACGGGGTACCGTCGGCGATCGCCGCGGAAAGCGCCGCCAGCGCCCGATCGGCGTCGATCCAGCGCGGCGATCGCTGCAGGGCGACCAGGTCGCCCAGGCTGTGCGCGGGATCGGCCTGGGCCGCCAGCCTGGCCATGGCGAGATGCTCGTAGGGTGGATAGGGCGAGGACGCGGCGGCTGCCAGCCGGTCGAGCAGCGGCCGCAGCGCGCGCAGCTCGGCATAGGCGCCGGTGACGGCCAGGGCGGAGCTGTAGTTCCAGGCCACGTTGCCCTGGTCGCCGAGCCGGTCCGCCACCGGACGCAACACCGCCGCCACCGCGGCGAAATCGCCGGCGTCGCACAGCAGGCCGCCGAGGATGGCGCAGGACTCCGCATCGTCGGGGTCGTGGCGCACCAGGCTTCTGAGGGCCGCGATCATCCGGTCGCGATCGCCGAGCTGGTGCGCCAGGCGAAAGCGCAGCCGGTACGCCGCGCCGATATCCGGCCAGGCGGCGATCGCCTGCTCGCAGGCCTGGAGCGCCGCGCCGACATCGCCGCCCTCGGAGAGACTGGTGATCTCGGCGATCCACGACTCCGTCGCGGTCGCCATCGCGCTGTCGTTCACGACGATGATCCGGCTCCTGTCAGAAGGAGCCGTAGCTGTTCGCGTATCGCCTCCAGATCGACACTGTAGTTGACGCGCAGCGGATCGTCGATCGGAATGACCCCGGCATCGTCGGGCCGGTCCTCGACATGGCGCGCATCGAGCACGATCTGCGGCACCGGCGCCTCGCGGTAGGTCGGATCGCTGTAGATGCCCAGATCCGACACCGCGCTCTGGTAGGCGCGGCCGGCCAGCACCAGGCCGGGGCGGTTGCCGATCCAGCGATATTTCGCCAGGCCAGCGCCCCACGGGGTGACGAAGAAATCGGCGTTGCGGCTCCAGAACACGCTGCGTTCCATGCGGGCGCCGATGGTGTCGACCATCACCACCGCGCTTCCGGCGATCGACGCCGCGATCGCGGCCGCGATCGCGCGCTCGATCTCGGTCGGATCGGCGGTCATCGCATGCTGGCCGTGACTCTCGAAGCTGCCCTGGCCGCTGCTGTTGTGCCCGTCGACGACGATGGCGACGCGGTCGTTGGTCTCCTCGCGCAGCATGCCGACCAGGGCGAGCGCGAAGCCGGCAAAATCGACCACGGTGCGGTTCTCCACCCTGAGCCCGAGCAGCACGACCGGAACGCCGGCGGCGCGCAGCGACCGCAGCGTCTCCCGATCCCGCACGGTGGACTCGTGGGTTTCCGCCAGGCCGATGATCCGGCTCGCCAGATCCTCGGTGACGAGGCAGCCGGTGGGAGAGAGCAGGCAGAGCCCATCGTCGTAGACGTGCGCGCACAGATCGGCGATCGCGGCGAAGCGCCGGTCCACCCGTCCGTGCAGCGACGGATAGAGACGGTCGATCCTGCCGAACATCTCGGAGGCGTCGGCGTTCAGCATGACGATCTCCGGCATCGACTGGGCCGGAACGTGCGCGACGATGGACGCGACCCCCGACAGGTCCTGCCAGAGATGATGGCCGAGATGCGAGTGCAGGAACAGGAACGCGATCCGGCGCGACGGACGCAGGAGATACCGCACCAGCGGCGACAGGAAATCCCGCGCGTGCCGCTGGATGCACACGGCGATCGGCTGCGCCGGATGATGCTGCAGCAGGAAGGCGCCGGTGGCCGCATCGCGGACGTAGCAGGCGCCGGACACCGGAAACCAGACCGCGACGGTCTGGCAGACATGCATTGTGGCGACGACGACGAACGGCAATCCGTGGCGCTGGTCGAGGAACCGGTAGCCGAACACGAAATGGCTGAGGGCGAGGCAGATGTCGGTCGAGACCGGGGCTCCGTCGACCGGCGAGGGGAGCGTGAGCCGCCCGTCCGCGGCCGCCTGCGGCGCGAGATCGCGCACGATGCTCTGCGTCAGCCTGCCGAGCGCCCGGCGCGACAGCCGGACCATCGCGCCATCGCTATTGGGCTCGCCGAGCACGGCGCCGAAAATCTGCTCCGAAAGCAGGACCGGAGGCGACGGCGGCGCCGCCTCGAACGGGCGACGAAGCTGCTCCAGCGTCGCCGGATCGAGGTCGAGCAGCGCCGGCGGGAAGGAATCCGGCAGACTGGTGCCGCGCAGCACGAACGCCAGCGCCGCCGCGAGCGGGCCGGCGGCGGCGTCGCGCGCGGCGGCCTGGAACGAGGGCGACAGCGCATCGAACGCATGGGCGATCACCGCGAAGGATCGGTCCAGGAACCAGCAGGCCTGCAGGCCGTCGCGATGAAGCAGCGCCAGCACCGACACGGCACCCAGTCCGCACAGCAGGAAGTCCGGCCGCCAGCCCTCGCCGACGTCGCCGAGCCAGGCGCCGTTCCAGGTGATCGGCAGCGACGCGCCGTCCGCGGAGCGGACGACGAAGCCGTCGCCGGAATTCGCGACATCCAGACGCCGGATGGCGCGATCCCCGACCCGTCCCTCGTCCACCGACATGCTGGTTTCTTTCGCGAGAGCGGCCCGGCGGTCAGCCGTGGACGGTGTCCAGATCCGCGAAGCGGGTGAATTCGCCTTCGAAGAACAGATCGATCTTGCCGGTGGGGCCGTGGCGCTGCTTTTCCAGCAGCAGTTCGGCCTTGTTGTGGGCGAGCTCCATTTTGTGCTGCCACGCTTCCATCGCGACGTGGAACTTGTCGCTGCTGTCGAACATGGTGTCCTTGGGGATGCGCTGCTGAAGGTAGTATTCGTCGCGATAGACGAACATCACCGCGTCGGCGTCCTGTTCGATCGAGCCGGACTCGCGGAGGTCCGAGAGCTGCGGCCGCTTGTCCTCGCGGCTCTCGACCTGGCGCGAGAGCTGCGACAGGGCCAGCACGGGAATGGCGAGTTCCTTGGCGATCGCCTTGAGGCCCTGCGTGATCATCGAGATTTCCAGCACCCGGTTGTCCGGCTTGGTGCCGACCGCGGGGCGCATGAGCTGGAGATAATCGACCACCACAAGGCTGAGCCCCTTGGTGCGGGCGAGGCGGCGGCAGCGGGTGCGCATCGCCGACAGGCTGATCGCCGGCGTGTCGTCGATATGCAGCGGCAGGGTCTGCAGTTCGCGGCTGACCTGCACGAAGCGGTCGAATTCCTTCTGGCCGATCTCGCCGCGCCGGATACGCTCGCCGGAGACCCGGCTCTCCTCGGAGAGCAGGCGGGTGGCGAGCTGCTCGGCGCTCATTTCCAGGGAGAAGAACGCGACCGAGCCACGCGGCATCACCCCGGTCTCGCGTCCCTCGAGCATCAGCGAACGCGCCGCGCCGAACGCGATCTTGGTGGCGAGCGCGGTCTTGCCCATCGCCGGACGGCCGGCCAGGATCAGCAGGTCGGACGGGTGCAGGCCGCCGGTCTTCTTGTCGAGGTCGCGCAGCCCGGTGGTCAGGCCGCTGACCGCGCCGGTGCGGTGGAACGCCTTCTCGGCGATGCCGATCGCATCGGTCAGCGCGCGTTCGAAGCTGACGAAGCCGCCATCCTGGCCCTTCTCGGTCGCCAAGTTGAACAGGGTCTCCTCCGCCGCCTCGATCTGCTGGGCGCCGTCGAGCTCGGGGTCGAGACCGAACGCGTTGTTGACCACGGTCTCGCCGATCTCGATCAGTTGGCGCCGGATCCAGGCATCGTGGATCGCCCGGCCATACTCGCCGGCATTGATGATGCCGACCATCGCGGTGAGAAGCTGCGCCAGGTAGGCGGTGCCGCCGACCTCGTCGAGCAGGCCGGAATGCTCGAACTCGGCGCGCAGCGTGATGGCATCGGCGAGCTGGCCGGCTTCGACGCGGCGGACGATCGACTGGTAGATGCGGCCATGGATCGGATCGATGAAATGGTCCGGGGTCAGGAACTCGGCGACCCGCTCGTAGGCCTTGTTGTTGGCCAGCAGCGCGCCGAGCAGCGCCTGCTCGGCGGCGGCGTTGGACGGCGGCAGGCGCTGCGACAGGCCGAACAGCCCGCTTTCGCGCCCCGCGTCGCGCGATGCTTCGCGCCCGCCCTCCTGCAAGGTCTCGATCCTGTTCACGCCGGCAGTCTAGCCCGGCAGGCGCGCGCTTGAAACACGATCCGGGCGAAACTGGTCCAGTTCGATCCAGGCGGTCATGATGTGGTAGAACGAGCTGGTCGGGATGGTCTGCACCGATGGACGGCCGAACGCGTCGAGCTGGTCGATCCAGGTGCCGGGCGGCATCGCCTGGCTGCCGGCACCCACCAGATAGCGGCTCTGTATGTTGTCGGCGGTGCGCACGATGGTGCGCAGCGCGGCCTCCTGCTCCTCCTGTTGCCCGGCGCGTCGATGCAGCACGCAGCCGGCACGCAGCAGCTCGGTCTGCGGCCAGAGCCGCGACGTAGAGCGGCGCTGGCCGCCGTCGCGGGCGATCTCGTCGCGCATCAGCCCGGTCTCGGCGCCGACGCCGTGCCCGTCCAGCACCCGGGCCAAGGCGCCGATCGCCGGTGCGGCGGGCGTGCCGCCGAACAGCGCCTCCTGCCGGTCCAGCAGCCAGATCCACTCCACCTGGTGGCCGGGCTCGACCGAGTCGCCGTCCATGCCGCCGGCGCGGCGCCAGTCCGGGGTGAAATATTCCGCCAGCGTGCCGGTCTCCGGGTCGAGGAAGCGGGCATGGAACAGATCCGCCATCTCGGCCGCGAGATCGGCCCAGCGCGCATCGCCGCTCGCCTCGAACAGGGCATGCGACGCCTCCAGCAGATGCATGTGCGGATTCTGCAGCCGCCATCCGGGCTCCACCGGCAGGGCGTTCAGGAAGCCGCCGGCCGGATGGGTCATGTGCGCGCGCAGGAAGTCCAGCGTGCGTTCCGCCTCGCGCAGCGGCGCCGCCGCGCCGCTGACGCGGGCATGATGGGCGAACGCGAACAGCACGAAGGCGATGTCGTAGAGGTCGGCGGCCTGGTCGTGCGGCCGGCCGTCCGGCTTCAGCCGTCGCACCCAGGCGCCCGGCCGGCCGCGCCCGTGCCGGACGATGAAGCGATACAGCCCCTCGGCCAGCGCGGCGGCGCCGGCGACGCCGCGCTCCGCTGCGATGGAGAACACGTAGAGCTGGCGGGCCTGCACGCGCATCCTGGTGTAGCCGGGATCGGCCGCGGCGCCGGAGAGCTGCAGATGTTCGAAGGCCGGCCGCGACCCGTCGCCGAGCGCCGGCGCGAAACCGTGCGCCGCCCAGAACGGCAGCGCCTGGTCGAAGATCCAGTCCCGCAGCGCGTCGCGGACGCGGCCGAGATCGGCCGGCGCGACATGGTCAGCGTGCGACATCGTCCCGTCCCATATCCGGTCTCAAGCCTGCCTGATCCTGGCGATGGTCGCGCTGGTCGAGCTGTCCGGCACCAGCCTGGCGAGCACCAGCCTTCCGCCGGCCGCCTCGACCTCCGCGCGCCCCACCACCTGCTCCGGCGCGTAGTCGGCGCCCTTGACCAGCACGTCCGGCAGCAGCGCGGTGATCAGCGCCAGCGGGGTGTCGTCCTCGAAGCCGACCACGGCGTCGACATGGCGGATGGACGCCACCAGTTGGGCGCGCGCCGCCAGGGCATTGACCGGCCGCGACGGGCCCTTGAGCCGCGCCACGCTGGCGTCGCTGTTGAGACCGACCACCAGCCGGTCGCAGGCGGCGCGGGCGGCGGCCAGGATGGCGACGTGGCCGGGATGCAGGATGTCGAAGCAGCCGTTGGTGAAGCCGACCGACAGGCCCTGCGCCTTCCAGCGCGCCACCAGGCCCAGCACCCGCGGCAACGAGGACAGGCCGGCGAGCGGCCCCTCCCGGCCGGGCTCGCCCAGCGCCACGCCGAGCGCCTGGTCGGTGAGGTCGAGCTCCTCCATGACCTCGGCCAGGTCGGCGGTGGCGGTGCCCAGCTTGCCCACCACCACGCCGGCGGCGGCGTTGGCGATATGCATGGATTGCTCCAACGACCGGCCGGAGGCGTAGGAGAGCGCCAGGGCGGCGATCACGGTATCGCCGGCGCCGGACACGTCGAACACCTCGCGCGCCCTGGAGCGCACCGCATGCGCGCCGCCGTCGCGCTCGACCAGCAGCATGCCCTTCTCCGAGCGGGTGGCCAGGATCGCCTCCGACTCCGCCTGGTCCATCACCAGCCGCGCGGCTTCCTCGACCTGGGCCTCGTCCTCGATCGGCAGGCCGGAGGCGGCGGCGAGCTCGCGGGCATTGGGGGTGATGCAGGTGGCGCCGCGATAGCGCCGGAAATCGCGCGATTTCGGATCGACGAACACGGCGATGCGATGCCGGCGGGACAGCGCGATGGCGCGCTCGATCACCGTCTCGCTCAGCACCCCCTTGCCGTAATCGGACAGCAGCATCACCGAGGCCGACCCGGCATGCGCCTCGATCGCGCCGATCAGTCCGGCCTCCTCGTCCGGCTGGAGCGGCAGGCGGCTCTCCTCGTCGGTGCGCACCACCTGCTGGTTGGCGGCGATGAAGCGGGTCTTGCAGACGGTCGGACGCGACGTGGAGACGATGGTGGCATCGGTCAGACGGTCCATCGCGCCGACCAGCCGGCGCAGCGCCTGTCCGGCCTCGTCGTCGCCGGCCAGGCCGACCAGGATCGCCCGGCCGCCGAGAGAGAGGATGTTGTGCGCGACGTTGCCGACCCCGCCCGGCATCTCCCGGCTGCGCGTCAGGCGCAGCACCGGCACCGGGGCTTCCGGCGAGATCCGTTCCATGTCGCCGTACTGGAACCGGTCCAGCATGACGTCGCCGACGCACAGCACCACCAGGCCGGAGAAATCCATCTCAGCCGAAGCTCCGCACCAGGGCGTCCATGCCGGTCTGGCGGGTACGGACCAGGCGGGCGGCCTGCAGCACCGCCCGCGCATCGCCGATCGCCCGGTCCAGCCGGTCGTTGACCATCACATGGTCGAATTCGTTCCAGTGCGAGATCTCGTCGCGGGCGGCGTCCATGCGCCGGCCGATCTCGGTCGGATCGTCGGCGGCGCGCGACCGCAGCCTGGCCTCCAGCGCCTGCAGAGAGGGCGGCAGGACGAACAGCCCGACCACGTCGGCCGGCAGGGCGGCGCGGAGCTGGCGATGGCCCTGCCAGTCGATGTCGAACACCATGTCGCGGCCGGATTCGAGGCAGGCCTCGACCGGGGCGCGCGGGGTGCCGTAGCCGCGGCCGAACACGGTGGCCCATTCCAGCAGCTCGCCGCGCTCGGCCATGGCGTCGAACTCGTCGCGGGTGCGGAAGAAATAGTGCACCCCCTCGGTCTCGCCGGGGCGGGGCTGGCGGGTGGTGACGCTGACGGAATGCATCAGGGCGGGATCGGCGGCCCGCAGCGCGTTGGCGATGGTACTCTTGCCGGCGCCGGACGGCGCGGAGATCACCAGGCAGACGCCGCGCCGCGCCGGCGGGCAGGCACCCTGCGTCGGCAGGGGATCGGACGACGGCATGACGAACCCTCGGTTGCGTGTCCGCTTCTAGCAGAGGCAGAACCGAGTCCGAAACCGCGGCGCCGGCGACGCTGCTGCCCACGCCCCAAGGATCACCCATGCGACTGACCAGCACCCTCGTCACCGGCGCCTCCAGCGGCATCGGCCGCGCTTTGGCTCTGGCCTGCGCGGCGCCGGGGCGGACGCTGCATCTCTCCGGCCGCGATCCCGCCAGGCTGGCGGACACCGAGGCCGCCTGCCGCGGCCGCGGCGCCACGGTGCGGACGCGCACGCTCGACGTGGCCGACCGCGCGGCGATGCAGGACTGGATCGGCGATGCCGGGCCGCTCGACCTGGTGCTGGCCTGCGCCGGCCTGTCCGGCGGGCCGCGGCGGGGAGAAGCCGGACGCGCGCGCCAGGAGGATGCGGAGCAGATAAGGCGCATCTTCGCGGTCAATCTCGACGGGGTGGTGAACACGGTGCTGCCGGCGATCGCCTCGATGCAGGCGCAGGACCGCGTCGACGGGGTGCGCGGCCGGATCGCCGCGATCGCGTCGGTGGCGGCCGCGGTCGCCTCGCCCTCGGCGCCGGCCTACGGCGCCTCCAAGGCGGCGGTGGATCGCTGGCTGGTCTCGAACGGCGGCGCGTTCGCGCGCGCGGGCATCCAGCTCAGCTCGGTGTGCTGCGGTTTCGTGCGCACCCGCATGACCGAGTCGAACCGGTTCCCGATGCCCGGCATCATGGAGGCGGACCGCGCCGCGACGCTGATCCTGCGCGGGGTGGCGGCCGGAAGGCGTCGCGTGGTGTTCCCCTGGTGGCTCTATGCCGGCGCAAGGGCGATGGACCTGCTGCCGGTCTCGGTGGTGGAGGCGCTGACGAGCCGGCAACCCGGGAAGGCGCCGCAGGGCACGTGAAGGCCCAATCCGGGATGCAAGGGCCGCCGGCCCTTGCCGGGTCGAGGGCAGAGCCCTCGCCTTCTCTTTGCCTCAGTGCAGCGCGGTCTGCTTGCGCGCCGCGCGCTTGCGCCCCGGCGGGGCCAGGCGCGGCAGGGAGGCGGCCACCAGCAGCGGCACCTCCTCGGCCGGGACCGGCCTGCTGAACAGGAAGCCCTGCGCCAGCAGACAGCCGGTGCCGCGCAGGAAATCGAGCTGGCTCTCGGTTTCCACCCCTTCGATGGTGATCGGGATGTTGAGGTCGCCGCCAAGCCCGATAATGCCGCGGACGATGATGTCGCCGTTGCCGGCATCGGGCAGGTCGCGCAGCAGCGACTTGTCGATCTTCATCTTGTCGAACTTGAAGCGCCGCAGATATTCCAGCGACGAATAACCGGTGCCGAAATCGTCCAGCACGATGCGCACGCCCTCGGCGCGCAACTGGTCCAGGATCTTCCGGTTGGTTTCGCTGTCCTGCAGCAGCGCCGTCTCGGTCACCTCCAGCTCCAGGCGGCCCGGTTCGAGACCGCTGGCCGACAGCGCCGCGCGGACGTCGGCGACCAGATCGCCGCCGCTGAACTGCAGCGGCGAGAGATTGACCGAGACCGCGATCGGCTGCGGCCAGCGCATCGCCTCGCGGGCGGCTTCCTTGAGGACCCACGCCCCGAGCCTGACGATCTGGCCGGTCTGCTCGGCGAGCGCGATGAAATCCTGCGGCGGGAGAAGACCGAGCAGCGGATGCGACCAGCGCAGCAGCGCCTCGAAGCAGAGCGGCGCGCCGGACAGCAGGTCGACGATCGGCTGGTAGTGCAGTCGCATCTCGCCCCGTTCCAGCGCGAACGGCAGCGCCAGACCCAGCTCCTCGGTGAATTGCCGCCTGGTATCCATCGTCGTCTCGAAGAAACGATAGCGTCCGCGTCCGGACGCCTTGGCGCGATACATCGCCGCGTCGGCGTTGCGCCAGAGCTTGACGGTGTCGAGCGCGTCGTCCGGCGCGAGGGCGATGCCGATGCTGCCGCAGACCATGATCTGGCGGCCATCGACCTCGTGCGGCAGCGCCAGCGAGTCCAGAATGTGTTGGGCGAGCTGCTCGATCTGCGCGACGGAGACCGTCTCTGCGACCAGCACAGCGAACTCGTCGCCGCCATAGCGGGCGACCAGCATCTCCGGCGGCACGCAGGCCGACAGCCTGGCGGCGACCGCCTGCAGCAACATGTCGCCGACCGCATGGCCGAACGTGTCGTTGACCGCCTTGAACTGGTCGAGGTCGATGCAGAGCAGGGCGACCGTCGTCCGGCCGCCGCCCTCCTCGTTGCGCGCCTCGCTGCGCGCCAGAGCCTCGCCGATCCGCAGTTCGATGCAGCGCCGGTTGGCGAGATCGGTGAGCGGGTCGTGATGCGCGAGATGCAGCAGGGTGGCCTCGGCGGAACGACGCTCGGTCACGTCGAGCGAGAGCCCGACCATGAAACCGGCGGCGCCGGTCTCCCCGGCGACGCAGTTGCCGGTGATGCGGATCCAGTGGATCGAGCCGTCCGGCCAGAGCGAGCGGCATTCGATGTCCAGATCGTCCCCGGTGGAGACCGCGCGCTCGACCGCGGCCTGCTGGCGCGGCAGGTCTTCGGGAAGGATCGTCCGACGCAGATGGGCGATGTCGGTCAGGTCGTCGCGGCCGCGCAGTCCGAAATTCTGCGCGAACAGATCGGAGACGGCCAGGCGTCCGGTGGAAAGGTCGAGCTCCCAGTTGCCCAGCCGTCCGGCCTTCAGCGCGAAGCCGAGACGCTCCTCGCTCTCCCGGAGCGCGTCGAGGCGGTCCTGCGCCGTGAGCTGGGTCGCGACCAGCTCGGCGAACAGTTCAAGGGCGGGAATCAGGTTGGGATCGGCCAGGGTCTTCGGCGACGGATCGAGCGCGCAGATGGTGCCGAACACGCTGCCGTCGCTCTGCAGGATCGGCACGCCGACATAGCTCTGGAAGCCGAACAGGGAAGGCGCCGGGTGATGCCGATAGACCGGGTCCCGGCTCGCATGCCGGATCACGATCGGGCGGCGGGTCGCGACCACGGTGCGGCACATCGTCGTCGACACCTCGCACTCGCCCCAGGCCTCGAGCCCGTAATCGATCCGGTCGAGCACCGCGCAGGCGGTCCAGGTGGTGTCGGTGAGACGCGTGACCGCGGCGAAGCCGAGGCCGGTCTGGTCGAGCAGGATGCGGAGAATGACGGAAACGGCCGGCAGGTCGCCGACTCTCGCAGGGGCCGTCAGCTCGGTTCGATACGATCTGGTCACACCAGAATCCAGCGATGCCCTGCCACGGCTTTCAAACATCCATTGCGTATTATGGACGAAACGGGAAGCTCACCGGCTTGTCAACATTCTTATTAATGCGACCGTTACGATGCCATCGAAGGCCGGCGGCGGTCCTTGTCAGTCGCCCGCCTGCGCGGCGTCCGCCCTGGCCAGGGCGCGCAGCCCGATATCGCGTCGCCAGATGCCGTCCGGCCAGTCGATCGCGGCGACGCCGGCATAGGCCGCGTCGCGCGCCGCCGCCAGGTCCGGCGCGGTCGCCACCACCGTGAGAACGCGGCCGCCGTCGCCGTACAGCGCACCCGCAGGGCCGCGGCGCGTGGCGGCCTGGAACACCTGCACGCCGGGCAGGCGTTCGGCACGTTCGATGCCGGCGATCGCACCGCCGGTGGCGGGCCGGCCCGGATAGCCGCGGCCGGCGAGCACCACCGCGACCGACGCCTCGTCGGCGAATCGCAGGTCGGCCTCGGCCAGCCTTCCGTCGCAGAGCGCCACCAGCACCGGCAGCAGGTCGGTCCGCAGGCGGGGCAGCAGCGCCTGCGCCTCCGGATCGCCGAACCGCACGTTGTATTCGATCAATTCGGGTCCGTGCACGGTCAGCATCAGGCCGGCGAAGATCACGCCGCGGAACGGGGTGCCGAGGCGGACCATTTCGCGCAGCATCGGCCGCACCAGCAGGTCGAGCGCGGTCTCCTGGGTGGCGCGATCGAAATAGGCCGGCGGCGACACCGCGCCCATGCCGCCGGTGTTCGGCCCGGTATCGCCCTCGCCGATCCGCTTGTGGTCCTGCGCGGCGCCGATCAGCAGCGCGGTCTCGCCGTCGCAGAACGCGAACAGCGACACCTCGTCGCCGTCCAGGCATTCCTCGATCACCACCGACGCGCCGGCGACGCCGAGGCCGCCGTCGCGCATCATCATGTCGATCGCCGCCTCGGCCTCGGCCAGGGTCTGCGCCACCACCACGCCCTTGCCGGCGGCGAGCCCGTCCGCCTTGATCACGATCGGCGCGCCGCGCCGGCGCACGAACGCGTGCGCCTCGTCGGCATCCTCGAACCGTTCCCAGCGCGCGGTGGGAATGCCGGCGGCGTCGCAGATGGTCTTGGTGAAGCTCTTGCTGCCTTCGAGCCTGGCGGCCTGGGCGGTCGGCCCGGCGCAGGCGATGCCGGCGACGGCGCAGGCATCGGCGAGACCGGCCACCAGGGGCGCCTCCGGCCCCGGCACCACCAGCCCGATCCTCTCGCGCAGCGCGAACTCGACCAGGGCCGGCACGTCGTCGACCGCGATCGCGACGTTGGTGCCGAGCGCGGCGGTGCCGGGATTGCCGGGGGCGATGAACAGGGCGTCGAGCATCGGCGAGCGGCCCAGCGTGACGGCCAGCGCGTGTTCGCGCCCGCCCGATCCGACCAGCAGCACGCGCATCGCCTATCTCCCTGGCTGGTGGTCGCCCCTCGCGGCCGGGCGGGCTGTATCATACCCTGCGCGGATGACCGAGAACCCACCCGCCGCCGCCTCCAATCTGCCGGAATACAGCGTCTCGGAAATCTCCGGGGCGGTGAAACGGGTGCTGGAGGGCAGCTTCGCCAGGGTCAGGGTGCGCGGCGAGATCACCGAGTTCAAACGCTACCCGTCGGGCCACCTGTATTTCTCGCTCAAGGACGAGGGCGGCAAGATCGCCGGCGTGGTCTGGCGCAACGCCGCCGGCAAGCTGGGCCTGGCGCCGGAGAACGGGCTGGAGGTGGTCGCGACCGGGCGGATCTCCGCCTATGGCGAGCGCTCCTCGTATCAACTGATCGTCGAGCGCATGGAGTATGCCGGCGAGGGCGCACTGCTGGCGCGGATCGAGCGGCTGCGGCTGAAGCTCGCCGCCGAGGGCCTGTTCGACGCCCAGGCCAAGCGCGCGCTGCCGTTCCTGCCGCGCCTGATCGGGCTGGTGACGTCGCCGCAGGGCGCGGTGCTGGCCGACATCCGCACCACCATCGCGCGGCGCTTCCCGCGGTCGCTGCTGCTCTGGCCGGTGCCGGTGCAGGGAGAGGGCGCGGCGCAGAAGATCGCCGACGCCATCACCGGGTTCGACCGTCGCACCGGGCCGGGAACCGGTGTCCCCCGGCCCGACCTGCTGATCGTGGCGCGCGGCGGCGGCAGCCTGGAGGATCTGATGGCGTTCAGCGACGAGGCGGTGCTGCGCGCGGTCGCCGCCTGCTCGATCCCGCTGATCTCCGCGGTCGGGCACGAGACCGACACCACGCTGATCGATTTCGTCTCCGACCGTCGCGCGCCGACGCCGACCGCGGCGGCGGAGATCGCGGTGCCGGCCAGGCTGGAACTGCTGGCCGACCTGGCGCATCGCGGCGCGCGGCTGGAGAGCGGGCTGGCACGGCTGAACCAGGCGCTGCGCCTGCGCTTCGATCGCGCGCGCGGCCTGCTGCCGGATCTGCCCGGCCTGCTGGGACAGATGCGGCAGCGGCTCGACGACCGGCTGCACCGGCTCGAGCTGTCGCTGCCCGGCCAACTCGCCGCACGGCGGGTCGGGCTGCGCGACCTGGAGCACCGGGTGCAGCGTGCCCTGCCCGGTCTGGTGACGATGCGGCGCGCCGCGCTGCTGGAAGCGGAGCGGCACATGCCCGATCCGCAGCGTCTGATCGAGCAGCGCCGGGCGCGGCTGGGCCTGGCCGGGAGCGCGCTGCGGTCCGGGCTGCGGCAGACGCTGCGCGACGCCGCCGCCACGCAGCGCGAGCGGCGCGCCAGGCTGTCGGGTCTGGCGGCACAGCTCGAGTCGGTCTCGCCGCAGGCGGTGCTGGCGCGCGGCTACGTGCTGGTGCGCGACGAGGCCGGGCACGCGGTGACGCTGGGCGCGGCGCTGAAGCCGGGCACGAAGCTGAGCCTGACCTTCGCCGACGCGGTGCGCGACGTGCGGGTCGAGCGCGACCGCCCCGCGCAGGGCGCGCTCGGGTTGTAGCGGAGGCTTGTCGCGAACGTGGTCGATTCGACCGCAAGGACCGGAGTGCGCCATCGCCGGGCGATCGCCAGGATCGGGCGCTCGGGACAGCGACGGGGAACCGGGATGAACACGACACACGACGATCCGCGCTGGGCCAGGATCGTCGCGCGCGATCCGGGCGCGGACGGGCGGTTCTGGTATTCGGTGGCGACCACCGGGGTCTATTGCCGGCCCTCGTGCCCGTCCAGGACCGCCAATCCGAAGAACGTCCGGCTGCATGCCACCCTGGAGGAGGCGCGCGCGACCGGGCTGCGACCATGCCGGCGCTGCGATCCCGAGGGGCCGTCTCCGGCGGCGCGGACCGCGCTGCGCGTCGCCGCCGCCTGCCGGTCGATCGCCGATGCGGAGACGCCGCCGACGCTCGCCACCCTTGCCAGCCAGGCCGGGCTGAGTCCCGGCCATTTCCACCGGCAGTTCAGGCGCGCCACCGGGCTGACTCCGAAGGCCTATGCGGATTTCCATCGCGCCGACCGGGTCAGGGCCGCGCTGCAGGAGGGCGGAACGGTGACGGAGGCGCTCTATGCGGCGGGCTTCCAGTCCAGCGGCCGGTTCTATGCGCGATCGGCGGACATGCTGGGAATGCGCCCTGCCCGCTTCGGGCGGGCCGGCGCCGACGAGACCATCCGGTTCGCGGTCGGCCAGTCGTCGCTGGGCGCGGTCCTGGTGGCGTCGAGCGCGCGGGGGGGTGGTCGCGGTGTCGATCGGCGACGATCCCGGCCGGCTGGTCCGAACGCTGCAGGATCGCTTCGCGCGGGCCGAGCTGGTGGGCGGGGACGCGGAGTACGAGGCGCTGGTGGCGCGCGTCGTCGGGCTGATCGAAGCGCCCGGGGGCAAAACCCGCGCCGCGGCGCCGGAGCTGCCGCTGGACGTTCGCGGCACCCTGTTCCAGCAGCGTGTGTGGCGGGCTTTGCGCGACATTCCCGCAGGCGGGACCGCGACCTATGCGCAGGTCGCCGCTTCGGTCGGCGCGCCGGGGTCGGCGCGCGCCGTGGCCGGCGCCTGCGCCGCCAACCTCATCGCCGTGGCGATCCCGTGCCACAGGGTGGTGCGGACCGACGGCGACCTGTCCGGCTATCGCTGGGGCGTAGAGCGCAAGCGCGCGCTGCTCGACCGGGAGGCGGGACGCGGGCCAGGGGCGGGGCCAGGGGTGGGGCCGGAGGCGGGGGCGGGGGCGGGGGCGGGGGCGGCGCGGTCTCAGTCGTAGGTCTTGCCGTCATAGACCACGAAGCCGACCGGCCGGTGGGTGAAATGCAGCACCGGCAGGCCGGGATCGTTGGCGCCGGGTGTCGCCGCCTCGGCCGGGATGAACAGGCCCTGCATCGCAACACCGGTACCGACCACGAACGGGATCTCCTGACCGATGCCGCCATCGGTGATGCGGATCGCCACGAAAACGTCGCCGGCATAGGAGAATCCGTCGCCGTCCAGGCTGGCGAGCTGGTCGATCCAGAGCTGCTGGTGCGCCGCGCCGGCAAGCTGGATCCGCTCGCCGAACAGCCTGACGATGCTCGCACTGACATGACGAACGGTACCCTTGCCGGTGCCGTCCGCATTGCGCAGCTCCGGCAGGGCGGATCGCGGTCTGGCATCCGGCTGGGCGTCGGTCGGTTCGCTCATGATGTGTCTCCGTTTGCGACGCCCGTGCAACGCCGGAGCCCGGCGGTGCGTTCGGCAACAGCGATCGATGGCGGGGGAGAGCGATGCGACGACGAGACCGGGCTGCCCCGCGCGGAGCGTGGGCGCTGCTCTGCCTGGTGCTGGCGCCGCTGGCGTTGTCGGGCTGCGACGATACGCCGGTGGCGGCTCCGGCCGTCGCCGCGATGCCGCCCTCTGCGGCTCCATCGCCCGCCTCGCCCCCAGCCGCGGGTGCCGGCGCGGTCGCGACGCAGCCGCCTGCCGTGCCGGCGGCGCTCGCCAGCACCGACCAGGATCAGGCCGGGTCGCAGGGGACATCGGCGCCGGTCCTATTCAACGATCCGTCGGCGCCGCCCGGCACGCCGCTCTGCGGCCTGGCGGCGCAGGAGAGCGATGCGATCAGCCGGACCCTGTTGCCGCGGCAATATGCCCAGGCCGGGCAGTGCGCCACCTATGCCTGCTACGACGCCGCCACCGCGACCTATATCGGCGCGGACGGCTACCGCCATGTCTGCCGCTGAGCCGGCCGCTGAGCCGGCCGGCGTCATCACCGAGAGGAGACCATCCGCATGAAGCGTCTGAACAAGTCGGCGGAGAGGATCCTGGCGCAGCCCGCCCTTTCGGCCGCGGAACGGGCCCGACGGCTGGCCAGGATCAAGAAGCTGGCCTGGATGCTGGACGCCGCGGTCCGCCTGCCCGGGACGCGGTTCCGGTTCGGGCTGAACAGCCTGATCGGCCTCACCCCTGCGGCCGGCGACGCGGCGATGACCGCCGTCTCGCTCTACATCGTCTACGAGGCCTACAAGCTCGGCATCCCGAAGGCGAAGATCGTGCGCATGCTCGGCAATGTCGGCATAGAGGCGCTGGCCGGCTCGGTGCCGGTGCTGGGCGACGCGTTCGACGCCACCTTCAAGGCCAACCTGCGCAACATCGCGCTGATCGACGCGCACGAAGCCACGCGCCCTGCCGGAGCGCGCCGGTGACCCGCCCGTCGAGGTCGCACCTGCGTCTGGCCCTGCCGATCCTGATGCTTCCGGCGGCCGCCCTGGTGCAGACAGCCCTGGTGCAGGCAGCCTGGGCGCAGACCGCCCCGCCGACCGGGAATGCGGTGGCGCCGCGTAATCCCGGTCTGGCGAGCACCGGCATCGCCGAGGGCGATCGCGCCAGGACGGCCGGCACCGTCGACGGCATCGATCGTCACCTGCTGCTGGCGGAAAAGGACCGCCCGCGGCTGCCGAACCAGGCGCCGACCGCGTCGCAGACCCTGCCGGGCGGCACCGCCTCCAGACAGCCGCGCTCGTTTTAGGCCCGATGGACGCTCTGAAGAAGCTGCTCGGCACCGCCGCGTTCGATTTCGGCGGCGTGATCGTGTTCTACGTGCTGTTCGCCACGCTGGGCCTGCGCGCGGCGATCATCGGCACGCTGGTGTTCGTGCCGATCGACGCGTTCCGGCGCCACAAGCTCGGCATCGGCTTTCCGCGGCTCTATATCCTGTCCACCGCCATGGTGCTGGTGTTCGGCTCGATCGACGTGTTCTCGAAGACGCCGTTCATGCTGAAATACGAGGGCGCGGTCACCGAGAGCATCGTCGGCACGGCGTTCCTGGTCGGCTCGCGCGGACGTTCGATCATCGAGGAGCTGGTGGTGCAGCAGCAGCCGGAGTTCCGCATCCCGCACCAGCGCCGCTTCTTCCAGCTCATCACCCGCACGTGGGCGATCTACTTCTTCTGCATGGCCGGATTCTTCCTGTGGGTCGGCCTGCATTCGACCCTGATCCATGCGGTGGCGATCCGTCAGGTGTCGAGCATCGTCGGCTCGATGGCGATGGCGCTGTTCAGCTTCAGCGGCTCGTTCGCGTCGGGACTGTTCCAGCGCCTCGGGCTGCTGCCGCGCGGGCCGGACCCGGACCTGCTCCAGGCCTCCGGATCGGTCTGATCCGAGGCCTGGGCAGTCGGACGAAGGTCAGGCGACGCTGTCGCGGCGATCGCGCAGCTTCACATAGGCCAGGGCGGCATGCTCGGCGCAGTAAGGCTTACCCTGCGTCGGCTCGCCGCCGCAGAAATGGAACCCCTTGGTTCCGGGCTCGCCCAGCGGCCAGCAGCAGGTCAGTCCGCGACGGCGCGGCGCAGCGTTCGACGCGGCCTGGAGCCGGGGCTCCGGGTTGTCCGCGCGCTCCTCGGCACGGGCCGGCGCGGCGTGCCCGGCCGGTGACAGGGCCGGTGCCGAGGTCGGAGCCAGGGCGATCACCGGATTGGGCATCTCCGGACGCAGCAGGCGCACATTGTCGCGCTGCTGCGCTGCGGCTGGCGTCGTGAGCTGAGCGTGCCTCTGCTGTTCGCCGGACTGGTGGGCCATCTGGTCGCTGCTCCGGACGTGGCTCTGTGCCGCCGCCCGCGGACGTTCCACGACCATGGCCGGCTTCTGCGCGGCCGGACGTGGCGCCGTGCGCGAGGCCGTGGTCCGGGGCGCGGCGGCCGCGCCATCCCGGCCGTCGATCTTGCGGATCGGCGACGGACGCGCCGTTAGGTCGAGGCGGTGCGCCTTGCCGACCACCGCGTTCTTGGTGATCTGCATCCTGCGGCCGATCTCGGCGGTGGACAGGCCCTCCTGCCAGAGACTGCGCAGACGGGTAATCGACTCGTCGGTCCACTCCATCGTCAGTCCCCCCAACCGATTGGATGTCCTACTACTACCGCAAGCTGTAGGGGCTCTCAACCGATCGACCACAAAATCTTGTGGACAACAGGGGGGACAAGCCGAAGATCAGGCTGGGGGCAACCTGGGGATATCAGCGGGCGATCAGCCGGATGCGTCGCCCGTCGACGCCCAGCGAGATTCGTCCCGCCTTCAGCGCCAGCGCGTCGTCGCCGAACACCGTGCGCCGCCAGCCGGCCAGCGCCGGGATCGCCGGCTCGTCCTCGACCGCCAGGCGGTCGATATCCTCGGACGAGGCCAGCAGCTTCGGCGCCACGTCGTGCTGTTCGCTCTTGGCGGCGAGCAGCACCTTCAGCAGCGAGACCAGCGCCGGAGACGGGCGCGGCCCGTCTTTCCTGGGCGCCGCCGGCAGCGCGTCCTCCGGCAGCGACTGCGCCGCGGCGATCGCCTCCAGCAGCCCGGCGCCGCTCTTGCCCTCGGCGAAGCCGCGGCTGACGCCGCGCATGGTCGCCAGGGTCGCGGCGCTGTCCGGCGCGGTGGCGGCGATCTCCAGCAGGCTTTCGTCCTTGAGCAGCCGCTGCCGGGGCACGTTGACCCGCTGCGCCTCGCGCTCGCGCCAGGCGGCGATGGCGCGCAGCACGCCCAGCATGCGGCGGTTGCCGGTGCGCGGACGCAGCCGCTCCCACAGCGTGTCGGGATCGGGGCGGAAGGTGGCGGGGTCGCTGAGATAGGCCATCTCCTGGCCGACCCAGTCGAGCCTGTCCTCGCGGCCGAGACGGTCGCGCAGCTTGACGTAGACCTCGCGGAGATAGGTCACGTCGGCCGCGGCATAGGTGATCTGCGCCGCGGAGAGCGGGCGGCGCGACCAGTCGCTGAAGCGATGCGCCTTGTCGATCTGTCCGCCGGTCAGCGACGACACCAGGCTGTCATAGCCGACCTGGTCGCCGAAGCCGGCCACCATCGCCGCCACCTGGGTATCGAACAGGGAGGTCGGCAGACGGCCGAACTTGTAGAGGAAGATCTCCAGATCCTGGCGCGCGGCATGGAACACCTTCACCACCGCCTGGTCGTCGAGCAGCGGGGCGAGCACCTGCAGATCGAGCCCCTCGGCCTGGGCGTCGACGATCGCCACCTCGCGCTCGCCGGCGAGCTGCACCACGCAGAGCTCCGGCCAGTAGGTGCGTTCGCGCACGAACTCGGTATCGATGGTGACGTAGGGCTCGGCGCGGAGACGATCGACCACGGCGGCGAGCGCATCGGTGGTGGTGATCAACTGGGGATCCGGGAATCTGGCCCGGGCGGGGCGTACCATGCGTGAGCCATACACGCGGTCGGCGGAACGGGGAAGCGGCGGCGTTTCTTGACAGAACCCGGACCGGGCGGCTTCCTGCGCCCCTCCCCGCCCACCTGCCCGTTCGTTACTGGACCCATCCGCCATGCACGCCTACCGCACCCATGACTGCGCCGCCCTCCGAGCCGAGGACGAGGGCCGGACCGTGCGGCTGTCCGGCTGGGTGCACGCCAAGCGCGACCATGGCGGCCTGCTGTTCATCGACCTGCGCGACCATGCCGGCATCACCCAGATCGTGTTCCCGTCCGGCTCGGCGCTGCTCGATCAGGTCGAGCGGATCCGGGTCGAGAGCGTGCTGACCATCACCGGCCAGGTGGTGCTGCGCGAGGGCGCCACCGTGAACCCGAAGCTGCCGACCGGTGCGATCGAGGTGCGGGCGGCGGAGATGGCGGTGCAGTCGCCGGCCGCGGTGCTGCCGCTGCAGGTGGCGGGCAACGAGCATTACGGCGACGAGCTGCGGCTGACCTATCGCTATCTCGACCTGCGCCGCGAGCGGGTGCACCAGAACATGATGCTGCGCGCCGGCGTGATCGCGTCGTTGCGGCGGCGCATGATCGCGCAGGGCTTCACCGAGTTCCAGACCCCGATCCTGACCGCGTCGAGCCCGGAGGGCGCGCGCGACTTCCTGGTGCCGGCGCGCCTGCATCCCGGCAAGTTCTACGCGCTGCCGCAGGCGCCGCAGCAATTCAAGCAGTTGCTGATGGTCGCCGGCTTCGACCGGTATTTCCAGATCGCGCCCTGCTTCCGAGACGAGGCGGCGCGCGCCGACCGTTCGCCGGGCGAGTTCTACCAGCTCGATTTCGAGATGAGCTTCGTGACCCAGGAGGACGTGTTCGCGACCATCGAGCCGGTGATCGCCGGCGTGTTCGAGGAGTTCGGACGCGGTCGGATCGTCGACGCGGCGCCGTTCGTCCGCATCCCCTACGACACGGCGCTGGCCGAGTACGGCTCGGACAAGCCGGACCTGCGCAATCCGCTGCGCATCAGCGACGTGACCGACGCGTTCGCCGGCTCGGGCTTCGGACTGTTCGCCAAGATCGCCGCGTCCGGCGGCCAGGTCCGGGCGATTCCGGCGCCGGGCGCCGGCGCGCGACCGCGCTCGTTCTTCGACAAGCTCAACGGCTGGGCGCGGGACGAGAAGCAGGGCGGACTCGGCTACATCACCTTCGACGCGGACGGCGCGAAGGGGCCGATCGCCAAGAACCTGGAGCCGGAGCGGTGCGAGACGATCCGCGCGCGCTGCGGCCTGGTCGCGGGCGATGCGGTGTTCTTCGTCGCCGGACCGCGCGACGGGCTGAAGGGCATGGAGACGGTCAAGTTCTCCGGCGCGGTGCGGACCCGGATCGCCGTCGAGCTGGAGCTGATCGAGCAGAACGCCTTCCGCTTCTGCTGGGTGGTGGATTTCCCGATGTTCGAGCTGAACGAGGAGACCGGGCAGGTCGATTTCAGCCACAACCCGTTCTCGATGCCGCAGGGCGGGCTCGAGGCGCTGAACGGCCAGGACCCGCTGACCATCAAGGCGTTCCAGTACGACATCGTCTGCAACGGCATCGAATTGTCGTCCGGCGCGATCAGGAACCATCGCCCCGAGGTGATGATCCGGGCATTCGAGATCGCCGGCTATCCGGAGAGCGAGGTCGAGGCGCGGTTCGGCGGCATGCTGAACGCGTTCCGCTATGGCGCGCCGCCGCATGGCGGATCGGCGCCCGGCATCGACCGGATCGTCATGCTGCTGGCGGACGAGCCCAACATCCGCGAGGTGATCCTGTTCCCGCTGAACCAGCAGGGCGAGGACCCGATGATGGGGGCCCCTGCCCCGGTGCCGGCGGCGCGGATGCGGGAGCTGTCGTTGCAGACGGTTCTGAAGGAGCGCTCGTAAACGCGTCCCGGTATGCGGCGAGGCCGGGGCGGGTGCTAGGCTGCTTGCTGGAGCAAACCGGAGTACGCGGCCGCCATGAACAGATCGATCGTTGCGGCGGCCCTGCTCGCCGGAAGCCTGTCCGGCGGACTGGCCGTCCGCCAGGCGCAGGCCGCGCCGGCCTCGGTGCCGAGCCCCGCCAAGGTTGCGCTGGCGCCGCACACGGCGCGCTACGATCTCAGCCTGGCCTCCACCGCGGATGGCGGCACGGTGGCGGCGTCCGGGACCATGAGCTTCCAGGTGACGGATGCCTGCCAGGCCTGGGCCAGCCAGCAGCAACTGCACCTGCTTCTCGTCACCCGCGAGGGCCAGTCCAGCGACATGGTGTCGACCTACGCCACGCTGGAGAGCAAGGACGGGCGCCACCTGACGTTCGACATGCAGGAGCGCGACAACGGTGCGCTGACCCAGCAGGTGCGCGGCGAGGCGAGCCTGGACGCGGCCGGCGACGGCACGGTGCGCTACACCCTGCCCGCCAAGACGACGATGCGCCTGCCGCGCGGCACGCTGTTCCCGATGGCGCATACCGCCGCCATCATCCAGGCGGCGCAGGACGGCAGGAAGAGCATCGATCCGGTGCTGTTCGACGGTACCAGCGCCGACGGCCCCACCGACAGCTACGTGACGATCCTCGGCTGGCATCCGGCGCCGTCGCAGTCCGATCATCCGTCGCTGGCCGAGCTCGGTTCGGGTCGCATGCATGTGGCGTTCTTCGCCCGCAAGCCGACCACCATCACCGCCGACTACGAGATCGGCATGCGCTACTTCGCCAACGGCGTGTCCGACCAGTTGGCGATGGATTTCGGCAGCTTCACCCTGAACGGCGTGCTGAGCGGCTTCACCCCGGGCAAGCCGGGCCGCTGCTAGCATGAGCGACGCGACTCTGGACGGGCCGCCCTGCGCCGGGACGCTGTCGCACAGCCTGCGCGGCCGCCATGTCTCGATGATCGCGATCGGCGGGGTGATCGGCGCCGGCCTGTTCGTCGGCAGTTCGGCGGCGATCGCCGGCACCGGGCCGGCGGTGCTGGTGAGCTACGCCCTGGCCGGCGCGGTCGCGCTGCTGGTGATGCGGATGCTCGGCGAGATGGCGATCGCCGCACCCGGCGCCGGCTCGTTCATCGCCCATGTGCGACGCGGTCTCGGAAGGCGCGCCGCGTTCGTCGCCGGCTGGATCTACTGGCTGTTCTGGGCGGTGGTGGTGGCGGCGGAGGCGATCGGCGGCTCGGCGATCGTATCGGCCTGGATCCCGCTCGATCGCACGGCGATCGGGCTGGCGCTGGTGCTGGGCATGGCGGCCACCAACCTGGTGTCGGTCAGGAGCTACGGCGAGTTCGAGTTCTGGTTCTCCACCGCCAAGGTGCTGGCGATCCTGTCGTTCTGCGCGTTGTGCGTCGCCGCCCTGTTCGGCGCCTTCGGGCCCGGACAGGCGAGCCTGACGCGGTTGTGGAGCGACGGCGGATTTGCGCCGCGCGGCCTGGCGGCGGTGCTGGCAATCGTGCCGACGGTGGTGTTCCAGTTCACCGGCAGCGAGATCGCCACGGTGGCCGCGGCCGAATCGGACGATCCAGGACGCAATGTGGCGCACGCCACCAACACCGTCGCCGCGCGGGTGCTGCTGTTCTATCTCGGTTCGATCCTGCTGATCCTGTGCGTGGTGCCGTGGAGTCGGCTGGTGCCGGGACATTCGCCGTTCGTCGCGGCGATGCAGGGCCTCGGCATTCCGGGTGCGCCGCTGGCGATGTCGATCGTGGTGCTGGTGGCGGTGCTGTCGTGCCTGAATTCATCGCTCTACGTGACCTCGCGGGTGCTGTTCGAGATGGCGGCGCATCGCGACGCGCCGGGCTTCCTGGTCCGCACCGGCAGCGGTCAGGTGCCGCGGCGCGCGATCCTGGCGGGCACGCTGGTGGCGCTGGTGGTGACGGTCGCGTCGAGCGTTTCGCCGGACACGGTGTTCGCGTTTCTGCTGAATGCTTCGGGCGCGTTGATCCTGTTCGTATATCTGCTGATCGTGCTGGCGCAGATCCGGCTGCGCATGGCGATGCGGCGGTCGGGACGCCGGCCGGCCTTCGCCATGTGGCTGTTCCCGGTGCTGTCCTGGGCGACGGCCGGCGTGATCGTCGCCGTGCTGGTGGCGATGCTGTTCGATGCCGGCACCCGTCCGCAGATCGTGCTGGGCGGGCTGACGGTCCTGGCCGTGCTGGCGGTCGATTTCCTCACTCGACGGAGACACGTTCCATGAGCGATACCCCGGCGCATGACTGGCTGCGGCCGAAACTCGACCATCTGCTGAGCGAGGCCGCGGCGCACGGCATCGAGCGCAGCATCGCGGTCGCCGTGCTGGCCGATCTGATCACCGGCCCCGACTACGATCCGGGGCACCTGGCAACCGACACCGACGCCTGACCGGCGCAGCGTCCTCAACCTTTTGATAATGACTTGGCGTCATCCTGCGACCGATAAATGTCGTCGAGAACAGGCAGATGAAAAGCGCGCGCGTCACGCGATCGGACCGAACCGATCGGTCTCCCGGATTTGGCCTCGGACGCAAGCTCGGCCTGGGTTTCGCCAGCCTGACGCTGCTGTCGGTCGGGCTCGGCGGGCTCGGCCTCGAGCGCATGACGGTGATGAACGCCAGGACCGCCGAGGTCGCGACGAAGGATTTGCCGAGCGCGATCTGGTCCGGGAAGATCGGCCTGGCACTTGAGGAGGTGCAGCGTTTCGACGGTGGCTATCTGCTGACGATGTCGTCCGACATCGAGGAGCGCGCGATGCTCAAACAGGGACTCGCCAGGGCCATCGCGGCCGTCGAGGAAGCGCGTCGCCGCTACGACTCCTTCATCGACCCGGGCGAGCAGCGCGATCGCTTCACCAGGATCTACGATCCGCTCTGGCCGCGATTCCGCGCGGATGTCGAAAAGACGATCGATGCCGAGGATTCCGGGGACGATGCGGCTGCCATGGGCCTCTACAAGAGCGTGGTGCGCTCCGAGATGGCGTCGCTGGTCGACTTCATCCAGTGGGACATGACCTACAATCAGGCGCAGGGCGCGCGTGCCGGCGACGGCGCCAGACGCGTCTATCACGCCACCTTCTGGACGATCGTCGGCGCGATGGCCGCGGCGATCGTGCTGAGCCTGGCGATCACGCTTGGGCTGGTCCGCCATATAGCCGCACCGATCGCGGCGATGACCTCGGCGATGCGCAGGCTTGCCGGGCGCGATATGCACGTCGAGATCCCGTGCGTCGGACGCGGCGACGAGATCGGCCGCATGGCCGGCGCGGTGAAGGTCTTCAAGGACAGCATGATCGCCGCCGACCGCCTCGCCGAGGAACGCAACGCCGGCGAAGCCGCGCGCCTGGAGCGAACGCGCAGCATCGAGTCGCTGGTCGGCGGCTTCGAGGCGCAGATCGGCGGCACGGTTTCCATGCTGTCGACGGCGTCGATGGCGATGGAGGCGACCGCGCGCGCGATGAGCGGTGCGGCGGTGCAGACCAACCAGCGCGCGACCGAGGTGGCGCGAGCGGCGTCTGAGTCCAATGTCGGCGTACAGACCGTTGCCGCAGCATCGGAACACCTCGCCGCCTCGATCGGCGACATCAATCGTCAGGTCTCGAGTTCGTCCACCCTGACCACGCGGTGTGTCGGCAGCGTCAGGCAGACGGACGAGACGGTGCGGGTTCTGGCGGAAAGCGCCGAGCGCATCGGCCAGGTGGTCGGGCTGATCAGTTCGATCGCCGGCCAGACCACGCTGCTGGCGCTGAACGCCACCATCGAGGCCGCGCGCGCCGGCGAGGCAGGCAAGGGATTCGCCGTGGTCGCCTCGGAAGTGAAGCTCCTCGCCCAGCAGACGACCAAGGCGACCGACGAGATCAGCCAGCAGATCGGCGCGGTGCAGAGTGCCAGCGAGGCCGCCGTCGCGGCGATCCGGGAGATCTCGTCGATGATCGAGGAGGCCGGCGCCATCACCACGTCGATCGCCGCATCCGTCGAGCAGCAGGGCGTGGCGACCAAGGAGATCGCCCGCAACGTGGCGCAGACCGCGTCCAGCACCGGACGGGTGAGCAGCAACATCGCCGGGGTGAGCCAGGTCGCCAACGAAACCGGTGCCGCCGCCGCGCAGGTCCTGAGCGCCGCGGGCGACCTGTCTCGGCAGGCGAAATATCTGTCGGTCGAGGTCGACGGCTTCATCGCCAAGGTGCGCGCGGCTTGACCCGCCTCCTGCTGTAACCCGGTATTCCGCGGGATCGTTCCGGTCGCGTCGGGTCGGCCGGCCGCAGGAAAGGGGCGGGCATCGGAGCGGGGCGAGCGTGAGGTCGTGAATATCGACGCGCAGGCAATGGCCCGCGTTTACGAACGGAACCTACCGCCTGGGATGCAGCGCGCCGCGCAGGGCGGATCGGGAGCGGTTGCGGGCGACCAGGGCGGAGCGGGCGGACGTGATCTGGTCGAAAGCGTGATAGGCGCCGGGGAAGACGTGCAGTTCGGTGGCAACGCCGGCGCGGATCAGGCGGCGCGCGTATTCGATGTCCTCGTCGATGAACAGATCGAGCGTGCCGACGGCGATGAAGGCGGGAGGCAGGCCGGACAGGTCGGCGGCGCGCGCCGGGGCGGCATAGGGCGACACGTCCGCGCCGCCCGGTTCGGCCCCGAGCAGCGACGTCCAGGCGAAGCGGTTGTCGTCGCGGGTCCAGACCAGGTCGCCGGTGAAGGGATGCGGGTCCGCGGTCACGGTGCGGTCGTCGAGCATCGGATACATCAGATGCTGGAACACCAGGCCGATCTCGCCGCGGTCACGCGCCAGCAGGGCCAGCGCCGCCGCCAGCCCGCCGCCGGCGCTCTCGCCGCCGACCGCGATCCGGGTGCGGTCGACCTGCAGCGCCGCGGCATTGTCGTGCAGCCAGCGCAGCGCCGCGTAGGCGTCCTCGACCGGACCGGGATGCGGCGTCTCCGGCGCCAGGCGATACTCGACCGAGGCGATCACGCAGGCGAGCTCGGCGCACAACGCGGCCTTCTCCGCATCGGCGCCGGCGGCCGAGCCCATCACGTAGCCGCCGCCATGCAGATGCAGCAGCGCCGGATGCAGCAGGTCCGGATCGCCGCCGACCGGCGTGAACAGGCGGACCGAGACCGGACCCAGCGCATGCACCGCAAGCGTCGCCAGCGCAGGGTTCGGCGGCGGCGCTTCTGCGGCCTCGCGGGCGCGCTCGCGCCGGAGGTCGGCCAGGGTGGCGCCGTTGACCGGGCGGTCGCGCAGCGTGTCCAGACCGGAGCGCAGTTCGGGATCTATGAGAGGATGCTCGCGCACCGCGCCGTGATGCTGTCGCATGGGCAAGTCCGGCTCAGCTAAAGCTGGTGCGGTAGGTGCGCGGGGTCTCGCGCGGCCACAGCCAGGCGGCGCCGCGCACGCCGGAGCTGTCGCCATGCAGGTTCGGCTTGATCGGCGTCGTGCATTGCGGGCTGATCACGTATTGCGCCATCAACGGCGGCACCTGGCTGTAGAGATGCTTCATGTTCGACAGCCCGCCACCCAGAACGATCACGTGCGGATCGAGGATGTTGATGATCTGCGCCAGTCCGCGCGCCAGCCTCTCGGCATGGCGGTCGAGGGCGGCGATGGCCAGCGGGTCGCCGGCCTCGGCGCGGGCGGGAATCGTGCTGGCGTCGCGATGGCCGGGCCCGTCGCAATCCTGCGCCAGCGCCGAGCCGCACAGATAGCGTTCGGCACAGCCGTGATTGCCGCAGAAGCAGGCGATGCCGGGCGTCTCGTCCGGCTTCGGCCAGGGCAGCGGGGTGTGGCCCCACTCGCCGGCGATCGAATGACGGCCGACCAGCACCCGTTCGTTGACGACGATTCCGCCGCCGACGCCGGTGCCGAGGATCACCCCGAACACGATCTCGTTGCCGGCGCCGCCGCCATCGACCGCCTCGGACAGCGCGAAGCAGTTGGCGTCGTTCTCGACCCTGACCTCGCGCTGCAGCGCGGTCGACAGGTCGCGCGCGAACGGACGGCCGTTGAGCCAGGTCGAGTTCGCGTTCTTGACCAGGCCGGTATCCGGGCTGACCGCGCCGGGGATGCCGACGCCGACCGTGGCGGCGCCGCCCTGGGCGCGCTCGGTGGTCTCGACCAGCTCGCGGATCGCCCGGATCGAGGCGTCGTACTCGAGCGGGTTGGCCACGCGATGCCGGGCGGTCTCGGTGCCGTCGTTGGCGATCGCCACGATCTCGATCTTGGTGCCGCCGAAATCGATCCCGACCCGGAAATCAGCCATCTGCGCCTCGCCTGCCCTGTGGACGGCGGCTATGATGGACAAATGGTCCAGTCACGACAATCGGCCGACGCCGAGCACGGCGTTCCGGAAACGCTGCTCGACGTCAAGGGTCTGAGCTGCCCGCTACCGGTGCTGCGCGCCAACCGGCTGTTGCGGAGCATGCAGCCCGGCGAGCGGCTGCGCGTGCTGGCGACCGACCGGGCCTCGGTGCAGGACTTCCATGCCTATTGCCGCGAGACCGGCCACAGGCTGGTCGCCTGCGGCGAAGAGCAGGGGACGTTCAGCTTCGTGCTGCGCCGGCGCGCCGAGACCCCGGCCACCTGACCCGGCCCCCCGCCACCCCCTATGCCACCCCCTATGCCACCCCCTATGCCACCCCCTCTGGCACCCCCTCTGGCAGGCCGCACGATTGCGGAAAAGCGCGGTTTGGCGTTAAGCCGTGCCCAACCCGGCCACCCTCCTGCGCGCCGGGCCGCCTGGAGACAGCATGCCCAGTTCCCCGTCCGCCTCGGAGTCGTCCCCGGATGCCGCACGGGGTCCCGATGCGACCCCAGAGACGACCGCCGATGCGACCCTGGCAGCACTCTCGTTCGAGGACGCGCTGGGCGAGCTCGAGCGGATCGTTCGCGGCCTCGAGGGCGGCCAGCAGAAGCTCGAGGACGCGATCGGCGCCTATGAGCGCGGCGCGGCGCTGCGGCGTCATTGCGAGGCCAAGCTGAGCGAGGCGGAAGCCCGCGTGCAGGCGATCGTCGAGCGGGCCGACGGCGCGCTTTCCACCCAGAAATTCGACTGAGACGGCAGCGCACGCGTGATCCATTCCACCCCGACCGGCATCCCGTCCGGCGATGCGATTCCCGGCCGGAGATCGGCCCCGGACCTGAAGGCGCTGCTGGGCGCGCGCGCCGCGCAGCTCGAGCAGGCGATCGACCGGCTGCTTCCGCCCGTCGCGGGCGGCGAGGCGCGGCTGGTCGAGGCGATGCGCTATGCCACGCTGGGCGGCGGCAAGCGGCTGCGCGGCTTCCTGGTGATCGAAGTCGCCGCCCTGTTCGACGGGCCGCTTGAGGGCGCGATCCGCGCCGGCGCCTCGGTCGAGATGCTGCATGCCTATTCGCTGGTGCATGACGATCTGCCGTCGATGGACGACGACGATCTGCGCCGCGGCCAGCCCTCGACGCACAGGCGGTTCGACGAGGCGACCGCGATCCTCGCCGGCGACGCGCTGCAGACCGAGGCGTTCGCGATCCTGGCCGATCCGGCGACTCATCCCGACGCGCAGGCGCGGATCGAGCTGGTCGCGGCGCTGGCCGGCGCGTCCGGCGCCGCCGGCATGGTCGGCGGCCAGATGATCGACATGGAGGGCGAAGGCCGGGCGCTGGCCCTGCCCGAGGTCGAGCGGCTGCATGCGCTCAAGACCGGGCGGCTGATCCGCTATGCCGCGGAGGCCGGCGCGATCCTCGGCCGGGCCGGCGGCGCGCAGCGCGCCCAGTTGGGCGCCTATGGGCGCGACCTCGGGGCTGCGTTCCAGGTCGCCGACGACGTGCTCGATGCGACCGAAAGCGCCGAGCAGCTCGGCAAGACCGCGGGCAAGGATGCGCAGGCCGGCAAATCCACCTTCGTCGCCCTGCTGGGCATCGACGGCGCGCGCGCCGAGGCGGAACGGCTGGCGGCGCGCGCCGACCAGGCGCTGTCCGGCTTCGGGCCCGAGGCGGACGGGCTGCGGGCGCTCGCCCGCTACGTGGTCGAGCGCCGGAACTGAGTGGACAGAGACAGATGACGCCTCCCCGACCCTTTTCTGGCAAGTATCCGTTGCTGGACCGTGTTTCCTCGCCGCGGGACCTTCGCAACCTGTCGTCGGAGCAGTTGCGTCAGGTGGCCGACGAGCTGCGGTCCGAGACGCTGGACGCGGTTTCGGTGACCG
>CAIMSN010000074.1 GCA_903844135.1 uncultured Rhodospirillales bacterium
CGGCATGAAGGACAGCAAGGTCATCGTCGCCATCAACAAGGACGAGGACGCGCCGATCTTCCAGGTCGCAGACTACGGCCTCGTCGCGGACCTCTTCACCGCAATCCCAGACCTCAACGCAGAACTCGAAAAGGCGTGAGCATGAGCACCGTCTATCTCGTCTCAGGCGTGCGCAGCGCGGTCGGCGATTTCGGCGGCGCGCTCAAGGATACGCCGATCGCCAGCCTCGCCGGCGCCGTCGCCACCGAGGCGTTGCGCCGGTCAGGCGCGCCGGCCGATGCGGTCGGCACCGTGGTGCTCGGCCAGGTCGCGCATACCGACACCACCGATCCCTATCTGGCACGAGTTGCCGCCGTGAAGGCCGGGATCCCGTTCGAGACGCCGGCCATGTCGGTCAATCGGCTCTGCGGCTCCGGCCTGCAGGCGATCCTGACCGCCGCGCAGTCGATCCTGCTCGGCGACGCCGAGATCGCGCTGGCCGGCGGCGCCGAGATGATGAGCCGGATGCCCTACATCTCCGGCGGCATGCGGTTCGGCGCGCGGATGGGCGACACGGCGATGAAGGACATGGTGGTCGGCGCGCTGACCGACCCGTTCAAGGCGATCCACATGGGCATCACCGCGGAGAACGTCGCCGCCCGCTACGGCATCAGCCGCGAGGCGCAGGACGACGCCGCGTTCGAGAGCCACCGCCGCGCCTCGGCGGCGACCAGGCAGGGCCGCTTCGCCGACCAGATCCTGCCGATCGAGGTCAGGCAGGGCCGAAAGACGGTGATGTTCGAGGCCGACGAACATATCCGCCACGACGCCAAGCGCGAGGATTTCGCCGGCCTGCGCCCGGCCTTCCGCAAGGAGGATGGCACCGTCACCGCCGGCAACGCCTCCGGGCTGAACGACGGCGCGGCGTTCGTGATGCTGGCCAGCGAGGCGGCGCTGAAGACGCATGGCCTCACCCCGCTCGCGCGCCTGGTGTCCTGGGGCAATGCCGGCGTCGATCCGGACTATATGGGCATCGGACCGGTGCCGGCGACCCGGCTGGCTTTGTCGCGCGCCGGCCTGTCGGTGCGCGATCTCGACGTGATCGAGAGCAACGAGGCGTTCGCCGCCCAGGCCTGCGCCGTCACCAGGACGCTCGAGCTCGACCCGGAGAAAGTGAATCCGAACGGCTCCGGCATCTCGATCGGCCATCCGGTCGGCGCGACCGGCGCCATCAACACCGTCAAGCTCGCCTACGAGCTCGCCCGCAGCGGCGGCCGCTACGGGCTGGTGACCATGTGCATCGGCGGCGGCCAGGGGATCGCCGCGGTGTTCGAGAGGGTGTGATCTCCAGAAACCCGGACGGTCCGAGTGCCGTTCACCTTTTCTTAACCGCCTCGTCCTAGAACTGGCTGACCAGGATCGAACGACAGGAGTGCGTCATGACCCGAGGGACGGCCGCGACATACTGGGCCAACACGGCCGCCGCACATTTCGAGTCCATGACCTCGCCCCTGTGGCAGGGGGACGGCAACGAGACGGCTGCCAACGACCGGACCGGATTGGGCCCTGCGGACCAGCGTCGGGACCAGGATCAAGCGGGCGACACGCTCCGCGCCCCGGCTCCTCGTCGCTACCGGATGCAGCCGCTTTCGCCCTCGCAGCAGATCATCGATGCCATCGCTGCCTGCTCTCCGGGCAACCAGCCGGCCGGCCAGCCGGTCGCGGACTCCCCTGGCTCGCGCACCGTCAGGCCGAAGGTCGGGACGTCGGTCTGACGGCATCCAGGCTCATCGCGCCGGTCTCCGATCCGGCGCGGTGCCGGGTGCCCGTGGCGGAAATCCTTCCCGGTACCCGTAGAGCACGTAATGCAGGAACGGGTTCATGCCAGAGAGCCCGACCTCGGCGCCGGACGAGATCACATACCAGGCGGTGTCGAAATACGGGTTGGGCCGGCGTCCTTCGGCGGCGCCATGCTGCCGATAATGGCTGACCGGATCATGACCAGAGCGCGCGACGTCGGGGTAGGCGCTTCGATAATAGTCCGGGTCGAACAGCAGCGACGCTGGCTCTCCGGCCGGCGGCCGCGACGGTCCGGCGATCGCCTGAGGGGCCGGGCGGCAGTCGCTCGCAGCCAGGATGGCCGACGCCGATAGCCCCACAGCGTTTGCGGGTTGCTGCGCCTCACGCGATCGATCGCGCGAGGCGTAGAATTTCTCGATCTTGTCGTCCAAGATATTCAGTCCGACGTTTCCGTGGGCCAAATTCTAATTTCTTTTCGACCCTATCAGAGATTAGCGCCGGAGCGACCGTGCGGGCAATGCCGCCCTGGCCAGAGCGGCGCGCCTGGGTGGTCGATCAGGACGGGCCTTTCGCCTTGTCGTCGTTGCATCCGGCCTGCGGCACCGCCACGATATAGCCGGCCGAGAGCAGCGCATCGGCCAGCAGTTCGGCGACCAGACCGTTCACGGTCGCCTCCATCGCATCGCGCGCCAAGCCGCTGCGCCGTAGTTCCAGCGCCTGCTGGATCGCATCCGCCGTCTGCCGCTTGTCCAGCCTGAGAACGGCCGGCCCGAGCGGATCGGGCGAGGCATCACGGCGGCCGGAGGCGTTGCGGGGCGAATCCATGCCCGCATCTACCTGGCAGTTGAGAACATATCAAGAACATTTACGACGCTTCTGACGGGCTCTGCCGTCCCGCCCGAGCGAATCCTCAGGCGACGATCCGCGCCACCGCGAACGGCGACATCGCCAGACTTTCGCCGCCCGGCACAGGCCGCATCGCCTGCGGGTTCTGCTCGTCCAGCATCGCGATCTCGCCTGACGGACCGGCCAGCGTCACGGCAATGGTCGCCGCCGTCAGGTTGGCCAGCCACAGCACCCGCCGACCCTTGGCGTCCACGGCGCACAGCGCCGCGACCCGGGACGGCGCGCTGCTGACGCACGGCAGCCGCCTCGCACCGCCGATCTCCGACAGTCCGCGTGCGGTGTGGAACACCGGATGGCGGACCAGCCCGCCCTGGTCCCGCGTCCACACGCCACGCGGCCCCAACAACCCGGCGACCGTCACCGATTCGATCCGAGCTTCCCGGGTCGCCGCCAGATACCCGACCATCCATGCCGCCGCGAACAGCCCGCGCTGCCTCGGATCGTCCGCCGCCATCGCGATGCGCACCCGATCCGGATTGTCCCTGGTCGCGTCGCCATACGGATTATGCCGCATGCCGATCGTCGACGGCCCGATCCGATAGGCGAGGTCGCCGACGAAGCTCCGCGTCGAGCGAAAGATCGCCGGCAGCGTTTCCAGCGTCTGCATGACGCTCAAATCGTCCGCCGCGTGCACCAGCGGGCAGGTGCTGTGCGAGACGAAATCGAGCTGGTCCAGCGGCGGCCGCTTGCGGTTCAGCTCGGTGAAATAGGCCAGCATCCCGCCGCCCAGCCGCAGCGACGCGAAATGCCGCCGCGCCGCGCGATACACCTCCGCCAGAGGCGGGCAGGGCGGCCACGCGCTCCCGGGAAGAGTCGCCCGGCGATCCACCGCCGGCGACACCATCACCCCGGTCAGACGCAGGCCGGAGCGTCCGATCGCCGACGCGACCCGCGCGCATTCCCGGTCCGGCGTCTCGCGCGCCTGCAGCGGCAGTTCCAGCACGATCTCGCCGGCGAAGTCCCGTGTCGCCCGCGCGAACGCGTCGAGCGCCGCCTGCCCGTGGCCGCCGCCCGGATCGAAATGCAGCGTCAGCGCCTGCGGCGACACCGCGTCGATCAGGCCAGGCGACGCCGCATCCAGCGCATCCTCCGGATCGAGCAGCAGCCCGATCCCCGGCATTCCGGTCGCCGGCCCGGTTGCCGGCATCGCGCCCGCTTCCTGGCACGGATCGTCGACCACCACCCTGACCGGTCCGTCCGGCGCTGCAGCCACCGCGGCACGTGGCCGACGGTCCAGGATCGACAGCGTGACGCTCTGCCGGTCCGGCACGCCGCCCGGCATCACATAGGGCCAGGGCAGTTCCAGCGGCCTGACATAGGTCTTGAACGACGCATCGGTCCAGTTGCGCTGGTCCTCCATCTCGAAGACGTCGCCCTCGAGCCGGCAGGTGACCGACAGCCCGTCGGCCGGACGATGGGCGATGGAGCGGATCGCCTTGAACGGCTGCCACGGATCGATCAGATCGGGGAAGCTGGCCTCCTCGACCGTGCCGTCCGCATGGGTGACGCGCACCGCACTGCCGGCGACCTCCGCCGGATGCAGCACCGCGAACCCGCAGCGCGCCGTCTCGAAATCCCCGTCCGGCATCGCCTCCACCACGAAGGCGAGCCGGTCCCGGGTGGCCTCGATCGTCGCCTGCAGGCGTACGACCTGCGCCCCGTCGGAACAGACCGCGCAATAGCGCACCGTGAACCCCGATCCGGTCTCCTCGACGACCAGTCCAGAGAGCACGGGATCGACCGTCGCCCAGTTCCGGTCGCGCACGATGTAGGCGACGCCGCGTAGCAGCTCGACCCCGTCGTGCCGGACGGCGCCCAGCGCGCCGCCGCTCGTCAGCACCGCGCTCAGGCTCCCTGCGGTGAGGACCCGCTCGGCCTCGACCGGCGCCGCCGTCCCGTATCGTGCGATCAGCAGGTCCGACATGCCGTCATCCTCGCCTCGGCCGCTCAGGCCGCGATCGCCTCGAGTTCCTGGCCCGGCGGGATGCGTCGCAGCAGGACCGTGCACCACGTGCCGAGCGACATCAGCGTCGCCACCACCAGCCACGTCGTCACCGGCCGTCCGTATGCCGACATCGCGGTCCAGAGCAGGCTTCCGACCACGAACCCCATCACCTGCATCGCCGACAGGAACCCGACCGCCGTCCCGCGCAGCCGCGTCGGGAAGCTCTCGCCCTGATAGGCGTAGCCCGCCCCTGACCAGGTGCCGTTGGTCGCCTGGTAGAGCAGGAAATAGATCACCAGCAGCAGCCAGTGCTGCTGCACGTAGATCATCGCCACGGTCAGCGGCGCTACCAGCGCGCCCGAGACGACGATCACCGCGCGACGGCCGAAGCGCTCGCCGAGCAGGCCGCCGACGATGTAGAAGAAGAAGCCGATCCCACCGCACACCAGCAGGAGCGCGCTCGCGGCTTCGACAGTGAACCCCTTCACCGTGGTCAGCCAGTAGCTGATGTAGAAATTGGTCGCCACGTAGCTCGCGCCATAGAAAACCCACGTGATCGAGAGCAGGAAAAGCTGCCGTCTGATCGCCCCGCTCTCCAGGAACAGCTCGCGCAGCGACGGTTTCGGCAGCCCGTCGGCCTTGAACTTCTCCTGCTCGAACCGGGGCGATTCGCGGATGAAGATCCGTCCGGCGATCACCGCCGCCACCGGCAGCACCCCGAGCAGGAACACGAAACGCCAGCCCATCCCGCCGAACAGCAGATACACGCCCGACGCCAGGAACACCCCCAGCGGCCAACCGCCCTGAACGATCGAATACAGCAGCCCGCGGCGATGCGCCGGCACCTGCTCGTTGACGATCGTGATGGATACGGCCAGTTCCGAATAGGCCAGGCCGGACGCCAGCGCCCGTACCGCGACCAGTTCCCAGAATCCCTGCACCAGGCAGGTCAGGCCGGTGAAGACCGCGGTTCCGGTCAGGCAGATCATCCAGACCCGCCGCCGCCCGAACCGGTCCATCATGTATCCGGCGCACAGGGTGATGAGGAACTGCGCCCCGAACACGAAGAAGCCGAGAATGCCGATGCCGGTCTGCGAAATGTTCAGACCCCGGGCGATGTCGGGCAGCGCCAGCACCAGCAGGTTGACGTCGTACGACGCCAGCGCCCAACCGGCGAGCGCCACGATCACCAGATAGGTCACGTATCGCCTGTCGGCGGACAGGTCGGTACCGGAACGATTCATGACGAACTCCCTTTGGCGGGTCGGGCTCTTCTCGGCCCGGACCCGGTCTCACGCGTTCAAGAACGGCCGAGCGGTCTCGCTACAGACGCTTCGGCAGGATCCGCCGCAGATACGCGCGGTTGGTGGCGCTGACGCTGAGCCCGTCGCCGCCGTAATGCTCGACCAGGAAGGCGCTGCGGAACCCGTGCGCGATCGCCAGCTTGATCGCGACCCGGTAGTTGATGATGCCGAACTCGAGCGGCGCCGGCGCGGTGACGATCAGTCCGGAGGTCTCGTCCTCGGTGCGGTAGTAGTTCTTGGCATGCCAGTAGCCGGCGAACGGCGCGGTCTTCTGCACCATCGACAGCCAGTGCTCGACCGGACGGTGCAGCCGGATCAGGTTGCCGAGATCGAGATTGAGCTTGACGTTGGGCAGGTCGACATCGGTGACGAACCTGACCGAGCTGTCCGCGGTGCCGAGATAGGTGTCCTCGTACATCTCCAGCGCCAGCTCGATGCCGAGCTCCGCCGCATGGCGGCCGAGTTCGCCGATCCGCGACACCGCCTTGTCCCATATCGCCGGATCGTCCGGATTCACATGACCCTGCGCGGTCCAGAACCACAGGGCCTTCTTTTGCGGTTCGGTCAGCGCCTGGAACAGGCCGAACGACACCGCCTTGGCGCCGATCCTGCCCGCGGTCTCGATCACCCGATGCCCGTAGGCCAGGTAGTCGTCGCCATGCTCCGCATCGATCACGCTGCGCCGCGCGGTCGAGATCGCCGGAATCGTCAGCCCGGCCTCCGCCACCACCGCCATGAATTCGTCGAGCCGCGACGGCGACAGATCGGCGATGCGCAGCCAGGAATCGGTCGGGTCCAGCTCGGTGAAGCCGGCATCGGCGACGTCGGCCAGCGTCGCCGCCCAGCCTTCCGCCGCCTGGTCCTGCACCGAGCTGCCGTCCGGGAGGATGTTCTGCTGCTGGATCATCGCCGCGGCGATCGGCCAGGTCTCGCGTGTGAGCGTCTCGACCATGACTAGGCTCTCCCTCCCAACTCGTCTTCGATATGCGCGCGGATGATCTGCTCGAAACTGGCCTCGGCGGTGAAGCCGAGCGACAGCGCCCGCTCGGGCGCGAACGCGCGCGCCCAGCCGGCGACGATCCTGGCGATGGTCGGGTCCGGCACCCGGCGGATCAGCGCCACCGCCTTGGGCCCCGCCACCGCCTCGAGTGCCGCGATCTGCTCTGCCACCGTCACCGACAGCGCCGGCATCGACAGGTTCGGCCGATCGCCCAGCGTCGTCGTGTCCAGCGTCGCCGCGTGGCGCAGAAAGCCGATCGCCGAGCGCGGGCTGGTCATCCAGTGCCTGGTCTCGTCCGGCACCGGCAGCACCGCCTCGAGCCCGGCCAGCGGCTCGCGGATGATGCCGGAGAAGAACCCCGACGCCGCGGCGTTCGGCTTGCCGGGGCGCACGCAGATCGTCGGCAGACGCAGGCCGATGCCGCGGACGATGCCGCGACGCGCATAGTCCGCCAGCAGCAGCTCGCACATCGCCTTCTGGGTGCCGTAGCTGGTCTGCGGCGTGACGATGTAGTCGTCGCCGATCACATCGGGGAAGTCGCCGCCGAACACCGCGTTCGACGACGCGAACACGAAGCGCGGCGTCCAGCCGTCGCGGTCGTGCTGATGCCGGATCGCGTCCAGCAGGGCGCGGGTGCCGTCCAGATTGACCCGGTAGCCCTTTTCCAGATCCGCCTCCGCCTCGCCGGAGACGATCGCCGCCAGATGGTAGATCAGGTCGGGCTTCGACGAGACCAGCGACTGCGCGGCACCCGGCGTCGCCAGATCGACCGCCAGCGTCTCGGCGCTCCCGGTGAACCCGGCGGGCGCCGTGGGCAGCACCACGTCGGCCAGCGTCATCGTGTCGATCGACGGGCCGTCGAGCGGCCGCGCCGCCAGGCTCTCCGCCAGCTTCCTGCCGATCATCCCGGCAGCGCCAAGGATCAGGACATGCATCCGGTGTTCTCCTCCCTCGAGATCTCTCGTCTCTGAAACGACGATCGCTCCGCCGGTTCCGTCTGGCTAGGACGCAGTTGGAACCGGGCGATCGGGATTTCCGATCGCTCTCGCCAGGATCAGCCGCGCGACCTGCGCCACGGTCGGCGACTGCGGCCGGCCGGCATCGCTGATCAGCGCATAGGGTCCGAGCAGATCGGGGATCTTCACCGGCAGTTCGCTCAGCATCCCGGCCGCCGCGTAGGGCCGGCTGACGCTGCCCGGCAGCACCGCCAGCAGCGCCGTCCGCTGCAGCAGCATCACCGTCGCCAGTACCGACGACGCCTCGATCCTGGGCGTTGGCACCGGCAGGTGCGCCAGCGTGAACGCCGCCTCGATCGCCCGCCGCATCGGGCTCGGCGGCGCCTGCAGGATCCAGCCCGCTTTCGCCAGGTCGGAGAGGGCCCCGACCGCGCGCTCCCCGGACCAGGCCGGCCCCGCCACCACCCGCAGCCGCTCCGGCCCGAGCGTCACGCGGGCCAGTCCGGACGGACCGGCCTGGCCGTCCGCGCCCAGCATCCGCCCGATCATCAGGTCGAGCCGCCCGGAGCGCAGCCCGGCCAGCAGCGCGTCGCTGGTGTCGGTCACCAGCGACACCCCGATCCCGGGATGGTCGGTTGCGATCCCGGCCAGCACCGGCGCCACCAGATCCGGCACCGCGGCGACGATCGCGCCGATCCTGACCTGGCCGGACAGCCCGGTCTTCAGCCCGTCCAGCTCCTGGCGCAGGTTCGACAGGTCGGTCAGCATCAGCCTGGCGTAGCGCGCCGCCAGCGTGCCGAACGCGGTCGGCACCATGCCGCGCTGGGTGCGCTCGAACAGCGTCGCCCCCAGCGCGCTCTCCACCTCCTGCAGCAGCTTGCTCGCGGAGGGCTGCGACAGATGGATCCGTTCCGCCGCCCGGTGCAGGTTGCCGGTCGCCTCGATCTCCAGCAGCAGCACAAGCTGACGCAGCTTGAGCCGGTTCAGCAGCTTGCTGGTATCGATCGGCGGCACGGCCTGCATGACCCGACCCTAGCCTGGAATCCCCGCCGCGCCATGGTCGGACGACCGCGCCGGTCTCAGCCCGCCCTGGTCTCGTCCCCCCTGGCGAGAAGGGCCATGATCCGCACCGTCATCGCCCGGAACCCGGACTGGTCGATATCGACCAGCCGGCCGAGCTCCGGCCCCATCACGCTGCACGCGAACGCCAGCATCGACAGCACGCCCACCTGCGCCCCGGCATCGACCGTGTCGCCGGACTGCCGGCGCACCACCGACACCAGCCGGCCGATCGCCGCCGCAAGCTGCTCGTTCACCGTCCCGTCCCCGGTGAGATGCACCCAGGCCATCAGCTTGCCGATGCCGCCCTGGTCGTAGGCCGCGAAGGTCTCCTCGACGATCGTCGCCAGGTCGATTTCCGGTCGCGCCAGGATCTCGGTCACGTGGTCGGTCAGGTCGGTCACCATCGCGTTCATCAGCGCCGCCTGGAAACCCCGCGCCGAACCGAAATGATGCAGCACATTGGCGTGCGTCACGCCGAGCGCCGCTCCCACCGCCTTCAGCGTCACCCCGTCCGGGCCATGGGCGATCAGCAGTGCGCGCCCTGCCTGCAGCGCCTGCGCGCGCATCTCCGCCGGGCGACGCCGCCGCCCCGCCGCGGCGGCGACCTTGCTGGCGGCCGGGACTGCAACCTTGCTAACTGACATGCGTGTAACTAATCTGCGAACCAGGGAAACGACAAGCACGAGCGCCTGTCTCTGATCGGGTTTTCGCCGGCCGGCCATCGAAACGCCGCGGCGAGGGTCTCCGACGGGCGCGGGGAGAAACATACGATGTCCGGACTGATGCGATTCCGCGACCGCCACGCCTTGATCACTGGAGCCGGCAGCGGCATCGGCGCCGCCACCGCCCGCGCACTCGCCCGCCGGGGCTGCAACCTGGTCCTCGCCGACATCAACGAGGCCGGCCTGGAGGCCACCCGCGCCGCGATCGGCGACGAGCTCGGCAACCGCAGGCCGCTGGTCACCACGCATCGTCTCGATGTCGGCAAGGCCGACGAGATCGCCGCCTTCCCGGAGGTGGTCGCCCGCACCCACGGCAAGCTCGACATCCTGATGAACAATGCCGGCGTCACCACCGGCGGCACCTTCGAGCAGGTGCCGGAACAGGATTTCGAGTGGCTGATCGACATCAATTTCTGGGGCGTGGTGCGCATGACCCGCGCCTTCCTGCCGATGCTGCATGAGAGCGACGACGCCAGGCTGGTCAACGTCTCCAGCCTCTACGGGCTGATCGCCCCGCCCGGCCAGACCGCCTACTCTGCCGCCAAGTTCGCGGTCCGCGGCTTCTCCAACGCGCTGGCCCAGGAGCTCGCCGGCACCCGCATCGGCGTCACCGTGGTCCATCCCGGCGGCGTCCGCACCGCCATCGCCACCAGCGCCCGCGTCCCCGCCGGCGCCGAGCCGGCCGACGTCGCCCGCGAGCAGAAACGCTACGAACGCCTGCTCCGCCTGGCGCCGGAGACCGCCGCCGACATCATCCTGGGCGCCGTCGAGCGCCGCAAGAACCGGGTCCTGGTCGGCAGCGACGCCAAGGTGGTCTCGGTGATCGAGCGCCTGTTCCCGGTCTCCTACCCGGCCATCGTCGCGAAGCTCAGCCGATGAACGCCTATGCGCCGCCGGCCGGCGCCGAGACGACGCAGGTGGTGATCGTCGGCAGCGGCTTTTCCGGCCTGATCATGGCGCTGCGCCTCAAGCGACGCCGCATCCCGTTCCTGATCCTGGAGAAGGCCGACGGCATCGGCGGCACCTGGCGCGACAACACCTATCCCGGCTGCGCCTGCGACATTCCGTCGCACCTCTATTCCATCGCGTCGGAGCCGAAATCCGACTGGAAGCGCGCCTTCGCCTCGCAGCCCGACATCCTCGCCTACCTCAAGCGCGTCGTCGCCCGGCGCGGGCTCGCGCCGCATCTGCGCTTCGGCGCCGCCATGACCGAGGCGCGCTGGGACGAGCGGGCCGCACGCTGGACCCTGCGCACCGCCGACGGACGGCGCTTCGACGCGCCGGTGATGGTGCTCGCGGTCGGCGCCCTGCATCTGCCGCTGATCCCGCGCATCCCCGGCCTGGAGACGTTCCGGGGCGAGAGCTTCCACTCCGCCCGCTGGAACCACCGGTTCGACTTCAAGAACAAGCGCGTCGCTGTCATCGGCACCGGCGCCAGCGCGATCCAGTTCGTGCCGCAGATCGCGCCGCTGGTGGCGACGCTCTCGCTGTATCAGCGCACCCCGCCCTGGGTGGTGCCGAAGGGCGATCGCGAGATCTCCGACCGCACCCGCACCCTGCTGGGCCTGTTCCCCGGCCTGCGGCTGCTGCGGCGCGGCGCCATCTTCGCCGTGCAGGAACTGCGTCACCTGGCGATGCGCCGCAACCCGAAGGTCGCCGGCCTGGCCCGCATGATGGCCAGCAAGCACCGCGCGCGCGCCATTCCCGACCTGGACCTGCAGGAGCGCCTGACCCCGCGCTACGAGATCGGCTGCAAGCGCATCCTGCGCTCCGACGACTACTACCCGGCGCTCGCCAGACCCAACGTCGAGATCGTCGATGGCGGCATCGACCGCATCACCGAGACCGGCATCGTCGGCGCCGACGGCGTCGAGCGCCCCGCCGACGCCATCCTGTTCGGCACCGGCTTCCACGTCACCGATGGCTACGATGCGCTGACCGTGATCGGCCGCGACGGGCTGGCACTGCGCGACGCCTGGGCCGAGCGCGGCATGTCCGCCGCCTTCGGCACCGCGGTCGCCGGCTTTCCCAACATGTTCATGCTGCTCGGCCCCAATACCGGCCTCGGCCACAACTCGGTGGTGCTGATGGTCGAGGCCCAGGTCGGCTACGTGATGCGGCGCCTGTCGCAGATGCGCATCCGCCGGCTCCGCAGCATCGAGATCGCGCCGGAAGTGCAGCGCGCCTACGCCGACGAGATGCAGACCCGCCTCGCCAGCACCGTCTGGCAGGCGGGCGGCTGCATGAGCTGGTACCAGGACGCGCAGGGCCGCAACACCACCTTGTGGCCCGGCACCGTGATCGAGTATCGGCGCCGCATGAAGCGTGCGACGTTGCGAGACTTCACGATCGAAAAAGCTACGGAGACGGTCTGACCATGGCGCGTTCCAAATTCCCGGTCCTGCTCGGCACCGGCCTTGCCGTCACCGCCGCCATTCCGGCGGCGCTCGCCGCCTTCTCCGCCCGCACCGCGCGGCGCGTCACCCGCGCCATCCCCCCGGTCGGCCGGATCATGGCGATCGGCGGCGAGCAGATCCATGTCAGCGACCAGGGCAAGGGCGCTCCCGGCAAGCCGGTCATCCTCATGGTGCACGGCCTCGGCGGCAACATGCTCAACCTGCTGATGGAGCTCGCCCCGCGCCTCAAGGACGAGTATCGCATCGTCGCCATCGACCGTCCCGGCTCCGGCCATTCCGTCGGCGCACCCGGCCGCCCCGGCAATGTCCGCGCCCATGCCTGGGTGGTCCGCGACGTGATCGAGGCGCTCGGCCTGGAACGCCCGCTGCTGGTCGGCCACTCGCTCGGCGGCGCCATCGCCCTGGCCACCGCGCTGGATCACCCCAAGCATGTCGGCGGCCTGGCCCTGATCGCCCCGCTCACCGATATCGAGACCACGCCGCCCGCCGTCTTCCAGGGCCTCGTCGTCACCAGCCCGCTCACCAGGCGGCTCATCGCCTGGACGCTGGCGGTCCCCACCAGCATCCGCCAGGGCGCCGAGACCCTCGCCCACGTGTTCGGCCCGGACAGGGTGCCGGACAATTTCGCCACCGCCGGCGGCGGCCTGCTCGGCCTGCGCCCGACGGCCTACGAAACCGCCTCGCGCGACCTGGTCGCCAGCACCCAGGACCTTCCCGGCCTGATCGAACGCTACCGGACCCTCAAGATCCCGGTCGGCGTTCTCTACGGCAGCAAGGACCAGGTGCTCAGCGCGAAGAAGCACGGTGCCGCGATGCGCGAGCGCATCGAAGGCCTGGAGTACGAGGAGATCGAGGGCGCCGGGCACATGATCCCGATCACCCGGCCGGAGGAGACGGCGTCGTTCATCCGGCGGATGGCGGCGCGGGTCGGTTAAACAGACTCCTCTATCCCGGCAGCAGGCCAGCCTCGCGGTCGCTCTCGATCAGCGCGTCGAACAGAGCGAGGTCGGCGCGGCTCCTGGCCAAAAGCCGTGCGACGGCCACCGCGGCGAACGCCTGCACCTCCCGCTTCACCGCGTCCGGCAGGTCGTCATATTCGGCGGACATGACGCTGCACAGGCACATCCGGTTGCCGTTCTCCGGCGACCGGCGGAAGATCTCCGGATAGCGGCGCAGGCGCGCGCGCGGGTCGGCGGCGCCGTCCGACAGGGCGTCGAGATCGGCGCCGGAAGCAGCGCCCCAGCTTCCGGGCCGCCTACGCCGACCGTCAGAGCGGCCTTCCGGCGCTGGACGACCAAAACTGAGCGTGGTGGCTCGGACCCCGAGAACAGCGCGCCGTGGCTCCTGGAGCCGGCGACCGCCGCGCCGGGCGGGCCGAACCGCGACGCGCCGCCGCGCGTAGGACCTGGCGGGCAGGCCGAACCCGGCCTGACGCTGCTCCTGGAGCGCCGCGCATGACCGACACCCGTCTGGAGACCGACAGCCTGGGCGAGGTCGCGGTCGCCAGCGACCGGCTCTGGGGCGCGCAGACGCAGCGCTCCCTGCACTATTTCAGCATCGGCCGCGAGCTGATGCCGCGCGAGCTGATCGAGGCCTACGCGCTGCTCAAGCGCGCGGCGGCGATCGCCAACCGCGCCGGCGGGCAACTGGACGAGACGCGCGCAGGGCTGATCGTCGCTGTCTGCGACGAGCTGCTGTCCGGGCGCCACCAGGACATGTTCCCGCTGCATGTCTGGATGACCGGCAGCGGCACCCAGTTCAACATGAACGTCAACGAGGTGATCTCGAACCGAAGCTGCCAGCTTGCCGGCACCCCGCTCGGCTCCAAGCGCCCGGTGCATCCGAACGACCACGTCAACCAGGCGCAATCCTCCAACGACAGCTTCCCGAGCGCCATGCATGTCGCCGCCGCGCTGGGCGTGACGCGCCGCCTGATGCCGGCGGTGGCCGCGCTGCGCGACGCGATCGCCGCCAAGGCCGCCGCCTGGTCCGCCATCGTCAAGATCGGCCGCACCCACATGCAGGATGCGACGCCGCTGACGCTGGGCCAGGAATGGTCCGGGTTCGCCGCCCTGCTGGACGATTCTCTGCAGCGTCTGTCCGCAGCCCTCGACGGCGTCTATCGCCTGGCGCTGGGCGGCACCGCGGTCGGCACCGGGATCAACGCCCCGCCCGGCTTCGCCGAAGCCGCCGCCGCCGAAATCGCCCGTGCGACCGGCCTGCCGTTCGTCACCGCACCGAACAAGTTCGCCGTGCAGGGCTCGCACGACGCGCTGGTGCATCTGTCCGGCACGCTGCGCACCCTGGCCGGCGGGCTGTTCAAGATCGCCAACGACATCCGCCTGCTGTCCTGCGGACCGCGTGCCGGCCTGTACGAGCTGCTGATCCCGGAGAACGAGCCCGGCTCCTCGATCATGCCGGGCAAGGTCAATCCGACCCAGGCGGAAGCCCTGACGATGCTGTGCGTGCAGGTGATGGCGAACGACGTCGCGGTCGGGTTCGGCGGCGCCGGCGGGATGCTGCAGATGAACGTCTACAAACCTCTGATCATCGCCAACATCGCCCAGTCGATCACACTTCTCTCCGACGGATGCGACAATTTCCGCCGCTTCCTGGTCGAGGGCGCCGAACCGAACCACAGGCGCATCGCCGACTACGTGGCGCGGTCGCTGATGCTGGTCACTGCGCTGGCGCCGGTGATCGGCTACGACAAGGCCTCCGAGATCGCGCACTACGCCACCGAGCACGATCTCGGGCTGCGCGAGGCGGCGCTGTCGCTGGGCTTCGTCGATGGCGAAACGTTCGACCGGATCGTCGACCCGATCCGCATGACCGGCCCCGGGGACTGACCTCAGTCCGCGTCGTCGCCGAGCGACAGCACCGCATGAATCAGGGCCAGGTGGCTCAGCGCCTGCGGCATGTTGCCCAGCATCGCACCGTCGGCCGGATCCTGCTGCTCGTTGAGCAGGCCGAGATTGATCCCGGTGACCTGCAGCAGCGCGTCGAGCAGCGTGCGCGCGGCCTGCCGCTCGCCGAGCAGCGCATACGCTTCCACCAGCCAGAACGAGCATGCCAGGAAGCAGCCCTCTTCCGCCTCCATCCCGGAATAGCGGTAGAGCAGCGGACCGCGGCCGAGCTCGCGGCGCACCGCCTCCCGTGTCAGCGCCAGCCGGTCGCGCCGCTCGAAGCCGAACCGCGTCGCCAGCAGGATCGACGCGTCGAGCTTCTCCGTGCCGGCATGCAGCGTGTAGGCCTGCTTTCCCTCCGACCAGCACTGCGCATCGACCCAGTCGCGGATCCGGTCGCGCTCGCGGCTCCAGCGCGCGCACCGGCTGCCGTCGATCTGGCCCGATCCCGCCAGCGACACCGCCCGGTCCAGCGCGGTCCAGCAGCCGAGCTTCGACATGGTGTAGTGTTCCGCCTGCTCCAGCTCCCAGATGCCGGCATCCTTGAGGCCCCATTGGTCGGCGCAGCGGTCGGCGAGATCGGCCAGCAGGCGGCGCGTGACCAGATCCAGCACGTGCCCCTGTTCGACGAACAAAGCGGCGGTTTCCAGCATGTCGCCATAGATGCCGAGCTGCCGCTGTTCGCGGGCCTTGTTGCCGTCCAGCACCGGCCTGCTGCCGCGATAGCCCGGCAGGTCGAGCGTCTGCTGGTCCGGGGCCAGAGCGCCATCGAGCGCGTACATGATGTGCAGTCCGTCATGACGGTTGATCGTCGCCGTCATCCAGGAGAACGCCGCCTTCGCCTCCTCGACCGCGCCGACCCGCAGGAACGCCTTGATGGTGTAGGCCGCGTCCCGCACCCAGCCGTAGCGGTAGTCGTAGTTCTTGTCGCCGCCGATGCGTTCCGGCAGGCCGTTGGTGGCGGCCGCGGCGATCGCGCCGGTCGGCGAGAACAGCAGCAGCTTCAGCGCCAGCGCGCTGCGCCGCAGCACCGCGCCGTAGCGTCCCTCGGTCTCCAGGTTGCCGGCCCATTCCCGCCAGGCCGCGTCGGACCGGTCGATCCTTGCATCGATCGTGGCGATCGACGGCAGCATCAGCGGCTCGTCGGCCGAGGCCAGCAGGGCGACGACGCTGCGCGACCCTGGCCGCGTCTCCAGCACCGACGCCAGCCGGTCGTCGGTCTCGATCGTGCGCGTCACGTCGGCAGAGGCGCGAAAGGCGCACAGCAGGCCGTCGACATGGATCACGTCGCCGTGCGGACTGGCCTCGCGCCAGGGCCGCGTGCGGTCCAGGCGACGGGCGAGACGCAGCTCGACCGCGAGCGTGACGGTCCCCTCCAGCCCCTCGATCCGCTGCGCCAGCTCGGTCCAGGGCAGGCGGCCGGAGATGCCGCTATTGAGCGACGACGTGACGCGGACCCGGCCGGTATCGGTCGAGAACACCTGCTCCAGCACGTTGCTGTCCGCGCGGTAGCGCCGTTCCACGCGGAACGGGACCGTCGGCGTGATCGAGAACCGTCCGCCCGAGGCGCCGGCGATCAGCCGATCCAGGAACGGCACGCTATCGAGGCTGGGCAGGCACCACCAGTCGATCGCCCCGTCCGCGCCGAGCAGCGCCACGCTGCGCCCGTCGCCCAGGACGGCATACAGCGCCAGCGGCAGCACATCGTCCTCTCGCCTGGGGATCACGCTCATGCCGGACATTCCCTCGCTCCTGCCTGGCCTACGACCGTCCGTTCCTTGCCCCGAGCCCGATCAGCAGCAGCAAGGGGGCCAGCGCGACGCCGGCGCCGAGCAGCGATGCCGCGCCGAGCGCCGCCGTGACGGCATTCCGCGATCGGCTGCCGACGAATTCCCGGCTTGGCGGCTTGGTGCGCGACGAGAACGGGCCGTCGATGCCGGGATCGTCCTCGTCGACGTCGAACAGGTTGCCGGGCAGGCTCGGCGCGACCGCCGGATCGCGCTGCGCCTCCCACATCCTGGCGGCGATCCTGTCGCCGAGCCCGGGCGCCAGCGTCTGCATCGCCAACATCTGCAGCGTCGAGCGGCCGACCCAGATCTCGCGCTGCGGCGCATCCACAGCGGCCAGGATCGCGGTCGCGCAGGCGCGCGGATCGAACACCGGATCGGGCGCGTTCTGCCCGGCGCCGGTATAGTTCCGCGACCGCCGGAACTGTGGCGTGTTCACCGCCGGCAGATACACCGTCACCAGGTCGATGGCGGATCGCTGGTGGATCAGCTCGGCGCGCAGGCTGTCGGTGAAGCCGCCGACCGCGCTCTTGGCGGCGCAGTATGCCGCCTGCAGCGGCGCGGCCCGGATCGCGAGTCCGGAGGAGACCTGCACGATCACGCCGCGATCGCGCGGCCGCATCCGACGCAGCGCCGCCAGCGTGCCGAACACCTGGCCGAGATAGGTCACGTCGGTGACCCGCCGGTAATCCTCCGGCCTGATCTCCAGCGCCGGGGCGAACACCGTGGCCATCGCGTTGTTGATCCAGGCCTCGATCGGGCCGAGCTCCCGCTCGATCCGCTCCGCCGCCGCCTCGACCGCCTGGTCGTCGGCGACGTCGCAGGCGATCGCCAGCACGGGCGCACCCAACGCGCGCAGATCCGCCTCGGTGCTGCGCAGCCGCGTCTCGCCGCGCGCCAGCACCGCGACCGACCAGCCGGCCTGCGCGAAGGCGACCGCCGTGGCCCTGCCGATTCCCATGGTGCCGCCGGTGACGACGACGACCCTGGCAGGCCGCGTGCTGTCCTGAACCATCGTGTTTCCCCGCCCTGAGCGGCGGCAACGATTCGGCGCCCGCCTTGTTTGCATCCGCGCCGGGATCGGTCACGGCAACGGCGTCGGCTCCGGACCTAACGCGGCCGCACCATCGCGCTCAACTGCCCGGCCAGCGTCTCCGCCTGGTGCCGGATGTCCGGCACCGCCGTCATCTCCCAGAACGCACCCTTGGTCACCGGCCCCACCGCGAACATCCGGCGCGAGATCGCGCCGTCCTTATCCAGCAGCGCGCAGTTGCCGGTCACGTCCAGACCGAGACACAACCGGTCCGGGCGCACCAGCCCCTTGCCCAGCAACGTGCGCACCAGCGGGTCGCGGATCCTGCTGTAATCGGCATCCGGACCGGCGCAGTTGACCACCCGGCCGACCGTCACGCTGTCCTGCGTCTGCTGGAAGCGCGGCCGGAACGTCACCTCCACCGGTCCGTCGGGCCGCTCCAACCGGTAGCCGGTGATCCGGCCGGCGCGGATCCTGAGCTGCCCGCTCGCCCGCGCCGCCTCCACCCGGTCCGCCACCGGGCCGGACACGCGATGCCGGTGCGTGTCCCACCAGGGCCGCAGATGGCGCAGGAAGCGCTGCCGGTCGGCGGCGCACATGCTCTGCCACAGCTCGGTGGTGATCGGCCTGATCTCGTCGATCACCGACTGCCAGGTGCCGCCCGCCTCGACCTGCCGCGCGCTGCTCCGACGCAGCATTCTGGCCAGCGCGTTCACCCGGGTCGGGAACCGGTCGCTCTCCGGCGGCGGGCAGAGGCCCGGCGCCACGTGCCGGTGCGGCACCAGCCCGCGCCGCGACAGCGCCGTGATCGGTCCGCGATGCCCCTGATCCAGCAGCGAGATGACGCTGTCGATCGTCGTCAGCCCGGTGCCGATCAGCAGCACCGGCAGGTCCGGGTCAAGCTCCGCCAACGCGTCCGCGGCCCACGGGTCCGGCTTGTAGAGCGGGCTGTCGTAGAACGACGGATCCGCCACCGGCGGCGGCGCCGGCGGGAAGTTCCCCACCGCCAGCACCACCCGGTCCGCCGTGATGGTCCGGTTCCGGTCCAGCGTCAGCCGCACCGCGCCCGGCACCTCCTCGATATCCGCCACGTCGCCGCGCACCAGCTTCAACTGGTCGCCGCGCTCCGGCACCTTCAGCTCCTGGTTGATCAGATGGCGGATGTAGCGGCCGTAGATGTGCCGCGGCACGAAGGTCGACGCCGCCGGTGCCAGCCCGCACAGCTCCGACTCCGACAGGCCCTGCAGCCAATGCAGGAAATCGTGCGGATCGCCCTGGAAGCCGCTCATCTTGCCGGCCGGCACGTTCAGCAGATGGCTGGAATTGCCGCTGGAATAGGCCGGTCCGCGCCCGAACTGCGCGTTGCGTTCGATCAGCACCACACGCGTCTGGGTCGGGCTGCGGCGCAGCAGATGCAGCGCCAGCAGCGTGCCGCTGAACCCGGCGCCGACGATGGCGATGGTCGGCGCACCCGGCGGGCCGCCCGGCGGCAGAGCCGTCGCGGGCCCGCTCAGCTCCGTGACCGAAGCATTGTCCAAGGGCAGTCTCCTTCAGCCGCGCGGCACCCGCGCCAGGGCCCCGTGATCGAGATGAGGCAGCACATGGCGCGCGAACAGATCGCATTCCGCCGCGTGAGGATAGCCCGACAGGATGAACGCATCGATCCCAACTGCGCGATAGGCGCGCAGTTTGGCCAGCACCTGGTCCGGATCGCCGACCAGCGCCGCGCCGCAGCCCGACCTGGCGCGGCCGATCCCGGTCCAGAGGGTCTCCTCGACGAACCCGTCCGCATCGGCGTCGTCGCGCAGCTCCGCCTGCCGCCTGACGCCCTCCGACCCGCTATCCAGCGACCGCCCGCGGATCGTTGCCCCGGTGGCCGCATCCAGCCGCGACAGCAGCCGGCGCGACGCGGCGCGCGCCTCCGCCTCGGTCTCGCGCACGATCACATGCACCCGGTAGCCGAACCGCAGCGTCCGCCCATGCCGGGCCGCCCGCGCCCGCAGATCGGCGACGACCGACGCCACCGCCTCGATCCGGTCCGGCCACATCAGATACACGTCCGCCCCGGCCGCAGCCGTCTCCCGCGCGGCCTCGGACAGCCCGCCGAAATAGAACAGCGGCGACGCCGCGCCCGGCGCACAGATCCGCGGCGGCGCCAGCGCCAGCCGGTAGAACTCGCCCGCATGCTCCAGCCCGCGCCCGGACAGCAGCGTGCGCAGGATGGTCATGGTCTCCAGCGTCCGCCGGTAGCGCGGCGCGCTCTCCAGCGTCTCTCCCGGCAGGTCGCTGGAGATGATGTTCACCGCCAGCCGGCCACCTTCGATCCCGCCCAGCATCTGGCCCAGCGTCGCCAACTGCCTGGCCTGCTGCGGCGGCCACATCTCGCCGCAGCGGATCGCCGCCAGCAGCCGGATCGACCGGGTCAGCGGCGCCATCCCGGCCGCGAATGCCAGCGTGTCGATCCCCAGCGCATAGCCGGACGGCAGCAGCACCCCGTCCAGCCCGCCGCTTTCCGCCGCCAGCACGATATCCCGGCAATGCGCGAAGCCCGACGCCAGGCGCGGGTCGGGCACCCCCAGGAACTCGTAGTCGTCGTCGCACAGAGCCGCGAACCAGCTCACTTCGCACGGCGTGCCGCGGTTCTGGCCGTGCTTCTGGGCATCGTCCATCGACGGCTCCTGGTTGTTCTCCGGCGGGGGAACGCATGCTACCACCCGCCCCTCCCCACGACGAGGCAAGCATGCGTTTCGGCCTGATCGGCACCGGCCTCATGGCCCAGGAGCATATCCGCAACCTGCGACTCATCCCCGAGGCGCAGATCGTCTCGCTGGCCGACCCCGCGCCGACCTCGCTCGACTGGGCGCTCCATACGCTGGGCGAGCACGCTGCTGGCATCGCGACCTTTCCCGACGTGCATGCGCTGCTGCAGGGCCCGGCGCTGGACGCGGTGATCGTCGCCTCGCCCAATTTCACTCATCACGCCGTCCTGGGGCCGCTGCTGGACACCGGCCTGCCGATCCTGTGCGAGAAGCCGCTCGCCACCACCGTCGCCGATGCGCGCGACATCGCCGCCCGCGTCGCCGCGCGCGACGCGGTGTTCTGGGTCGGCATGGAATATCGCTTCATGCCCCCGGTGGCGCGCTTCATCGCCGACCTGCGGGACGGCCGGGCCGGCCGGCTGCGCCGTCTGGCGCTGCACGAGCACCGCTTCCCGTTCCTGCCCAAGGTCGGCGACTGGAACCGCTTCAACCGCAACACCGGCGGCACCATGGTCGAGAAATGCTGCCATTTCTTCGACCTGATGCGCTGCATCGTCGGCGCCGAGCCGGTGCGGGTGCATTGCTCCGGCGCGATGGACGTCAACCATCGCGACGAGCGCTATGACGGGGAGGTCCCGGACATCCTCGACAACAGCTTCACCACCGTCGATTTCGACAACGGCGTCCGCGCCATGCTCGATCTCTGCATGTTCGCCGAGGGCGCGGATGAGCAGGAGCGCCTCACCGCGATCGGCGACGACGCCGTGCTCGAGGTCGGCATCCCCAGCGGCATGCTGACCCGCAGTCCGCGCGTCCCGCCCGGCACGCCCAAGCGGGTCGAGCGCCTGCATGTCGCCACCGATGCCGCCGTGCTCGAGGCCGGCCATCACCATGGCGCCACCTACTACCAGCAGCGCGCTTTCCTCGACGCGATCGCCGGCGACGGTCCGGTCCTGGTCGGGGCGCAGGACGGGCTGATCGCCGTGGCGATGGGGGTCGCCGCAGAGCTCAGCGCCCGCGAGCACCGCGTCGTCACGATGCGAGAGGTGCTGGGCTGACCGAGGCGTCGCGTCCCGGCGGCGCCAGCAACTGCATGGCGATCCAGGCCAGCGGATAGCCCAGCGCGCAGCCGAGGAACATCCAGCGGAAACTGTGCGCGTCCGTCACCAGCCGGCCGGCGATCCACAGCGTCGCGGTGCCGCCGAGATTGCCGCACAGCGCCCCGAACGCGATCGCCCGCCCGACCCGCTCCGGCGCGAAACGGTCGGCGGCGAACGCGAACACGTTGGTCGAGAACGCCTGGTGCGCCGCCAGCCCCAGCCCGGTCAGCCCGACCGCCAGCCACAGCGACGCGGTCTGCGGCACCAGCACGATCGGCAGCACCAGAAGCGCCGCGATCCCCATCACCGTCCGCCTGGCCCGCATCCTGCCCTGCCTCGGACGCAGCCCGGCGAGCCGGTCGGTCGCCAGCCCGCCCAGCAGCGCGCCCGCCGCCGCCATCGCGTAGATCGCCGCGATCGGCGGCCCCAGATGGCGCATGTCGAGCCCATAGCGGCGATGGAACAGGTCCGGCAGCCAGAACAGGAAGAACCACCAGCCCTGGTCGCTCAGCAGCTTGGCCAGCGCCACCGCCCAGGCATCGCGGTCGCGCAGCAGCAACGCCGGCGCCGCTGCGTCGAAAGGCGGCCGCAGCCGCGCCGCCTCCCGGTGCATCGACCGCAGCGGCAGCGCCAGCCACAGCGCCAGGCAGACGAATCCCGAGCCGCCGATCAGCGCGATGGTCCCTTGCCAGCCCAGCGCCGGATACAGCGCGCTGGCCAGCAGCGGCGTCGACATCGCCGCGATGTTGGGCGCCATGTTCAGCACCCCCATCATCGTGCCGTGGCTGGCCGGCGGGAACAGCACCGCCACCGCCTTGATCCCGGCCGGCCCGCCGATCGCCTCGAACCCGCCCAAAGCCGCGCGCGCGAGGATGAACTGGTCGACCGAGCGGCACGCCGCATGCAGCATCGCCGCCGCGCTCCAGCCGCCCAGCCCGGTCGCGAAGCCCCAGCGCACGCCGACCTTGTCGACGAACCAGCCGGCGACCAGGAGCGTGACCGCGACGCAGGCCTGGAACGCGGTGGTCATGGCGCTGTAATCGCCGCTGCGCCAGCCCAGCGTCTGGTCTAGTACCGGCTTGAGCAGCGCCAGGATCTGCCGGTCGGCGTAGCCGACGACCGAGACCGCGAACAGCAGCGCCATCAGCGCCGCCAGGCGCCACGGCACCGCCCGCTCCCGGGGCATAGGTCAGAAATCCTTGTGCAGCGCGAAACCGCCATAGCGGCCATAGTCGCGGGCGATGCCCTGCACCACGCCGCCGAGATTCCCGTACGCCAGCACGTTGGCGTAGTGCTTGTTCAGCACGTTCTTCAGGATGCCGGTCAGGCGCCAGCGTCTGGCATGGTCGACCAGCGACACGTTGACGTCCCAGATCCCGTACGAGTCCTGGATCGTATCCGCGGTCTCGTTCAGCGAATATTGCGTCCGGCTCTGCCACGCATAGTCCGACCCCAGCGCGAGATCGAGATTGTCCGACAGTTCGACCAGGTAGTCGGCGCGCAAATCCAGCTTCCAGCGCGGCGCGAACGGCAGAGGCTGGCCGTTGATGTTGCAGCTCGTCGGCGCATTGCTCGGGCAGTTGAACTGGTCGACATGCGCGTCGTCGTACGACGCCACCGTCGCCAGCGTCAGGTGGCGGACCGGCCTGATGCTCAGATCCGCCTCCACGCCGCGGCTCGACACGCTGCCGGCGTTGATCAGCCTGGTCACGGTGGCGCCGGCGACGGTGTCGAGGAAGTTGGCCTGGTAGTTGTCGAACTGCTCGAGGAACGCCGCCAGGTTCGCCGTCACGCGGTGGTTCAGGAACTGCGATTTCAGGCCGAGCTCGAACGCGTTGTTGGTCTCCGGCTTCAGCGCCGTGGTGTCGGTCTGCTGCATGTTGAAGAACACGTTGTAGGCCGGACCCTTATAGCCGCGCGAATAGGTGAAATAGGTCATCGCGTCCGGGCCGAGATCGTACTGCAGCCCGATCCGGTCGACATAGCCGTTCTCCGCCGTCGACCCGGTGCTGGCGAAACTCGGCCGCACCCCGGTGACCGCCACCGCGCTGGTCGAGGCGCGCGCGAAATCATACGACAGATCGTCGCGCAGCACCCGCAATCCGAGGATCGCGTGCAGCCTGGAGGTCAGGTTGACGTTGCCCTCGCCGAAGATCGCGTAGTTGTCGCCAGTGGTGCCGTAATCGGCGATGCCGGTATTCACCACCCTGGCGCCGGCGACCGACTGCATGACCTGCCGCCCGTAGGTCTCGCTGTCGTCGGCATGCAGGTAATAGAGCCCGGCGACGAAGTCGACATACCGTCCCTTCGGCGAGGCGAGGCGCAGCTCCTCCGATTCCTGGTTGAAATCCAGGTCGCCGCGATCGGCGATACCGGGCAGGCTCGGCGTGACCGACGCCACCTGGTCGTAATCCTGGAACTGGGTGTTCTGCCAGCGCCGGTAGGCGCTGACCGAGGTGAGCGTGTAGCCGCCGCCCAGCTTGCGATCGAGCGTGACCGACGCGCCGCCGTTGTTGTCGTTCACCCGGCTGGTGAGGTTCTGGTTGATGTCGCTGTTGTCGCGCGACGGCACGATCCCGGCCTGGGCCAGCGCGCCGGCCAGCGGCAGGCTGTTGGTGATGCGGTCGGTCGGGTAGGCGATCTGCTGCGTCGCCACGAACACGCCGTTCGGCGCGTTGTCGTCGGAGCGCAGGTAATCCAGTCCGAGCGTGACCTTGGTGTCCGGGTCGGGCGTCCAGGCCAGCCTGACCCGGGCCCCGTCATGGCGGTAGCCATTGACCGTCTTGTCGTCCAGCACGTTGCGCACGTTGCCGTCGAAGCCGCTGACCAGCACGTCGACCAGCGCCGTCACCCGGTTCGGCACCAGCGTGCCAGACACCCCGCCCTTGAGACGATACTCGTCGCCGGAGAAGTACGAGGTGTCGGTGTAGGCGTGGAACGCGTCGGTCGGCTGGGTGGTGACGATGTTCACCACGCCGGCCGAGGCGTTCTTGCCGAACAACGTGCCCTGCGGCCCGCGCAGCACCTCGACATGGTCCAGGTCGAGCAGGTCGAGCGTCGCCTGCCCCGACCGCGCCAGCACCACCCCGTCGATCACCGTGGAAACCGACGGCTCCACCCCGGGAGAGGTGGAGATGGTGCCGATGCCGCGAATGAACACGGTCCGGTCCTTGTTCGAGGTGGCGGTGCGGAAATTGGCGCTCGGCACCTTCTGCAGCACGTCCTGCAGGCTGATCAGGTTGTCGCGCGCCGCCTGTTGCGCGGTGATCACCGAGACCGCCACCGGCACCTTCTGCAGCGGCTCGGCACGGCGGCGGGCGGTGACGGTGACCTGCTCGGGGTCCTTCGGGGCGGCCGCCGCCAGGGCCTGCCCGCCGGCCGCCATCAGGAGCGCCACCGCGCCGAGGGAAGATCGCATCGTCACCACCGTGGCCCCACAAACCCGCATTCGGGTGTGTAGTTATTCGGCAGTCACGATTCTGTCAAAGCCAGCGAAAGAAACAACGACTATCGGTCGTGGAATGCGTCAGGCCGCGGCGCCCAGCGCGATGTACCGGCCCAGATGGTGGTCCTCGTCGCCCAGCATGTGGTCGATCATGATCAGCCGCTTGGCGTAGTGCGGCAGCGGCAGCTCCCAGGTCATGCCGATGCCGCCATGCAGATGGATCGACTCCTCTGCGACCAGCGCGCCGACCCTGCCGATGGTGAACTTCGCCGCCGAGATCGCCCGCTCCCGCGCATGCCTGGGCTGGTCCAGCGCCGCGGCGGCATTGATCGCCGCCGAGCTCGCCTGCTCGATCTCGATCGCCAGCGTCGCCATGCGATGCTGCAGCGCCTGGAACTTGCCGATCGGCATGCCGAACTGCACCCGGGTGCGCAAATAGTCGAGCGTCGCGTCGCGGCAGAACCCCATCGCGCCCACCGCCTCCGCCGCCAGCGCCACGATCCCGGCCGCCACCGCATCCTCGATCGCCGCATGCGCCGCGCCGCCCACCCTGGAGCCGGCGTCGAGACGCACGCCGCGCAGCGTCAGGTCGCCGCCACGGCCGCCATCGATCAGGCCGTAATCGCGGATCTCGACCCCGGCTGCGTCGGACGGGACCAGGAAAAGGCCGATCCCGTCGGTCGCCGTGGCGTCCCCGTCGATCCTGGCGGAGACCAGCACGGTGCCGGCGAGGCCCAGCGACGGCACCACCGACTTGGCGCCGTCCAGCACCCAGCCCTCGCCGTCCCGCACCGCCCGGGTGGTCACGTCGGCGATGTCGTAACGCCCCTGCGGCTCGTAGAACGCGGCGGTGACGATCTCCGAGCCGTCGATCATCGACGCCAGCATGGTCTCGTGGCCGCCTTCCGCCGCCAGCACCCGGCCGGCCAGCAGCGTGCCGAGGAACGGCTCGACCACCAGGTTGCGGCCGAGCGCATGGAACACGGCGTGGATGTCGAACGCGCCGCCGGCGAAGCCGCCGGACTCCTCCGTGAACAGCGCGCCGACCGCGCCGAGCTCGACCAGCCCGGCCCAGATCGCCGGATCATGGCCGGCATCGGAGGCGGCGACCCGCTTCCAGGCCTCGAAGCCCCAGCGGTCGCCCAGATAGCGGTTGAGCGAGTCGCCCAGCATGCGGCGATCGTCGGTGGGTTCGAAGTTCATCGCTCAGAGCCCCAGCGCGCCGGCGATGATCGTGCGCTGGATCTCGTTGGATCCGCCGAAGATCGACAGCTTGCGGTTGTTGAAATACTCCGCCGCCACCGGCGCCGCGTAGTCCGGGCCGATGCTCTCGCCGTTATGCTCCGCATCGAGCGCCTCGGAGACGAACGGCTGCGCGTACGGCCCGAGCGCGCGGCGGGTGAGGGAGCTGATCTCCTGGCGGATCTCGGTGCCGCGCACCTTGAGCATCGAGCTCTCCGGCCCGGCCGGCGCGCCATGTGCCGCCGCGGCCAGCACGCGCAGGTTGGTGGTCTTCATGTTGTCGAGATCGATCTCGATCCTGGCCAGGCGCGCGGCGAAGAACGGATCCTCGGTCAGCGGCCGGCCGGACTTCTTCTGCTTGCCGGCGATCTGCCGCAGCCAGTCCAGCGCTGCGATCGAGCCGCCGACGCCGGCGATGTTGGTGCGCTCGTAGGTCAGCAGATACTTGGCATAGGTCCAGCCCTTGTTCTCCTCGCCGACCAGGTTCGCCACCGGCACCCGGACGTCGGTGAAGAACACCTCGTTGACCTCGTGCTCGCCATCCAGCGTGATGATCGGCCGGACCTCGATGCCCGGGCTCTTCATGTCGATCAGCAGGAACGAGATCCCCTCCTGCTTCTTGGCCTTGGGGTCGGTGCGCACCAGGCAGAAGATCATGTCGGCGTGCTGGCCGAGCGTGGTCCAGGTCTTCTGGCCGTTGACCACGTAGGCGTCGCCGTCGCGCACCGCGCTGGTGCGCAGGCTGGCCAGGTCGGAGCCGGAGCCCGGCTCGGAATAGCCCTGGCACCACCAGTCGCTGCCGTCGAGGATGCGCGGCAGGTAGTGCGCCTTCTGCGCCTCGGTGCCGTACTTGATCAGCACCGGGCCGAGCATGCTGACGCCGAACGGCACGATCCTGGGCGCCCCGGCGAGCGCGCTCTCGTAGTCGAAGATGTAGCGCTGCACCACGCTCCAGCCGGGACCGCCATATTGCTCCGGCCAGTGCGACGCCAGCCAGCCGCGCGCGTTCAGGATGGCGTGGAATTCCTCGTGGTCCTGCTTGGTCAGGCGCTTGCCGCTATTGACCTTGTCGACGATGTGACGCGGCAGTTTCTCGGCCAGGAAGGTCCGGACCTCGGCGCGGAAGGCTTCCTCGTCCGGCGTGAAATTCAGCTCCATGGGATGTCCGCCTTCTCTTGAACACCGTCCGGGTGCATCGCCCGTTCGGTGATGGTGCTGCGCCAAGGCGCGGGAATCGGAATCGGCCGCTCGGTCCGCCGCGAGATGCAGACCTGCACGATCCGGCCCTCCGCCGATGGCATCTGGGCATGCTCGGCGAAGGCGCCAAGATGCCAGCTCAGGCTGGACTGGCCGAACCGCTCCAGCGACAGGCCGATCTCCACCATGCCGGGGTAGCGCAGCGCACTGACGTAGCGGCACGAGGATTCGGCGATATAGGCGATCGCGTCGCTGCCGCCGCCCGGAGTCTGGCCGATCTGGTAGAGCCCCGCGCCGAGCAGGAACGAGTTCAGAGCGGTGTCGTACCAGGCGTAGTAGACGGCGTTGTTGACGTGGCCGAACGCATCGTTGTCGCCGAACCGCGTATCGATCCGGTGCCAGTGCCGGTAATGCGCGCGCGGCCTGAGCGGCGGCCGGCTCACGAAGCCCCGATCTCCTGCCCCGGCTGGAGCGCAGGCTGCGTTGCAGGCTGCGTTGCAGGCTGGGGCCCAGCTTGGGGCGCCGGCTCGAACAGGCCGGCATAGCGCGCCCGCAGCAGTTTCTTGTCGATCTTGCCGACGCTGGTCTTGGGCAGGTCCTCGACCAGCTCGATCCGCTCCAGCTTGCCGTAACGACTCAGCTCGCCGCTGGCGATCGCGGTCTCGAGATGGGTGTTGATCGTCTCGACCGTCACGCTCCTGCCCGCCTGCGGCACCACGACGCCGATCGGCCGCTCGCCCCATTGCGGGTGCGGCACGCCCACCACGGCGATCGCCTGCACCCCGTCCAGGCTGGAGACGAGGTCCTCCAGGGTCACCGAGCACAGCCACTCGCCGCCGGTCTTGATGACGTCCTTCAGCCGGTCGCGGATCTGAAGCGTGCCCTGGGAATCGATGGTCGCGACATCCTGGGTGTGCAGCCAGCCGCCGCGCCACAGCGCGTCCGAGGCCTGCGCGTTGCCGACATAGCACGGCGTCAGCCACGGGCTCCTGATCACCAGCTCGCCGCGCGTGGCGCCGTCCGCCGGCACGTCGCGCATCGCCTCGTCGACCACCCTGACCGACACCAGCGGCACCGGCACGCCGGTCGCGGTGAAGGCCCGCACCAGCGAGTCCTCGCTGCCGTCGCCGTCCGGGCGCGGCCGGGCCAGGCTGACCATCGGCGCCGTCTCCGACATGCCGTAGCCGGTGACCACCTCCATGCCGCGCCGCCGCCCTTCCCGGCACAGCGCCTGGGTCAGCGCCGAGCCGCCGATGGTGATCAGCCAGCCGGACAGGTCCGCCCCGCTCTTGTCCGCCGCATCGAAGACCATCTGCAGGATGGTCGGCACGCAATGCGAATAGGTGACCTTCTCCGCCGCGCGCAGGCGCAGCAGCGTCGCCGGCTCGTAGCGGCCGGGATAGACCTGCTTCACGCCGAGCATGGTGGCGATGTACGGCACCCCCCAGGCATGCACGTGAAACATCGGCGTCAGCGGCATGTAGACGTCGTCGATGCCGAAGCCGCGCGCCCTGGTGGTGCCGAACGGTCCGTTGGCGGCCAGCGCATGCAGCACGATCTGGCGATGCGTGAAGCAGACCTGCTTCGGGCTGCCGGTGGTGCCGCTGGTGAAGAAGGTGGTGGCGATCGCGTTCTCGTCGAAATCGCGGAAGACGAAATCCGGCGCGGACTGCTCCAGCAGCGCCTCGTACTCGCCGGCGACGCCGGCCGGCGGCGGCGCCGCGTCGCCGTCCATCAGCACGACGACGCGCCCGACCCGCGTCAGAAGCGGCGCGATCGCCTCGTACAGCGGCAGGAAGTCGCGATGCACCAGCAGGATCTCTGCCTCGGCGCGGACGATGGTCTCGGCGACCTGGGCCGGCGGCAGGCGGACATTCACCGTCTGCAGCACCGCACCCATCATCGGCACGGCGAAATAGCATTCCAGGTAGCGGTGGCTGTCCCAGTCCATCACCGCGATCACCATGCCTTCCGCGGCGCCCAGCCCGGACAGCGCGCTGGCGAGCCGGCCCAACCGGGTGCGGAAGGTGCGGTATGTCATCCGCACCTGGTCGCGATAGACGATCTCCTGGTCGGCGGCGGTCACCAGGGCGGTATCGAGCAGATGACCGATGGTCAGCGGAAAATCATAGGCCTCGGCAGCCTTCTCGGCGAAACGCAGCGCCATCTGTTTGCTCCCCACGCACGCCGCGCCGGCCTGGTGCCCAGGCCCGGTCGGACGATCCGTTTCCCGATGAAGGAAGAGAACCGGGCCTGATCGCGTTCGCCGTGCGACCACCATCCTGCCCGGTCAGTCATTTGGACGTTCCGCGGTTGCGATCCGCGTGTTTTCGAGATCTTAGTATGGCCGGGACGGCCCGAGATCAAGCAGGTCCGGTGAGCCCGCCCTCCTTCGCCTTGCGACGCAGCAGCGGCGAGATCTCCGCATCCCGGCCGAGCCGGTCTGCATGCGCCTCGAGCCCGGCGATGACGGTGTCGAGCCCGATGCCGTCGGCCCAGAACAGCGGCCCGCCGGTCTGCGCCGGCCAGCCATAGCCGTTGATCCAGACCGTATCGATATCCGATGCGCGCTGCGCCATGCCTTCGTCGAGGATCTTCGCCGCCTCGTTGACCATGGTGTAGAGCAGCCGCTCGCGGATCTCCTGGTCCGCGACCGCGCGCGGCGCGACGCCCTTCCTGGCGGCGAAGTCGCGAATCCAGCCCTCGACCTCCACCGACGGCACGCGGTTGCGGTTCTCGTCGTAATCGTAGAAGCCGCGGCCGTTCTTCTGGCCGCGCCGTCCGTTCTCGCAGAGGATCTCGCGGATCGTCGAACCGGACGAGTGCGCCTCGTCCCAGCCGAGATCGAGACCGGCGAGGTCGATCATCTGGAACGGCCCCATCGGGAAGCCGAACTCCAGCAGCACCCGGTCCACGTCCTGCGGCCGCACCCCTTCCAGGGCGAGCGCGTCGGCCTGGCGCTGCCGCGGCTCGAGCATGCGGTTGCCGATGAAGCCATGGCACACGCCCGACACCACGGCGATCTTGCCGACCTTGCGGGCCAGCGCCATCGCCGTCGCCAGCACGGTCGGCGACGTCCTGGCGCCACGCACCACTTCGAGAAGCCGCATCACGTTGGCCGGCGAGAAGAAATGCAGCCCCAGCACGTGCTCCGGCCGCGACGTCACCGCGGCGATCGCGTCGACGTCGAGATAGGAGGTGTTGCTGGCCAGGATCGCGCCCTGCTTGACGATGCCGTCGAGTTGCCGGAACACCGCCTTCTTGACGTCGAGGTTCTCGAACACCGCCTCGATCACCAGGTCGCAGTCGGCCAGGGCCTGGAAATCGAGCGTCGGCGTGAGATGGCCCATCGCCGTCTCGACCTGCGCGGTGGTCAGCCGGCCGCTCCTCGCGGTGCGCTCGTAGTTCTTACGCATGGTGGCCACGCCGCGATCGAGCGCCGCCTGCTCGCGCTCGACCATTGTCACCGGAATGCCGGCGGACAGGAAGTTCATGGCGATGCCGCCGCCCATGGTGCCGGCGCCGACCATGCCGACCCGCGCCACCGGCAGCGTCGGGGCGTCCTTGGGCAGCCCTTCGATCCGGGCCGCGGCCCGCTCGGCGAAGAACAGATGGCGCATCGCCTGCGACTGCCGCCCCTTCGCCAGCTCCAGGAAGGTCTCGCGCTCGCTGGCGAGGCCCTCGCGGAACGGCAGCGTGGAGGCATCGCGCACCGCCTTGATGCAGGCATTCGGCGCGTCCAGCCCGCGCAGCTTCGCGCCCTGCTTCTCGACGAACGCCTCGATCACCCCCGGCGCAGGTGCGACGGCGATCTCGCTGGTGCGGCGAACCCCTTGCGGCACCGCGATGTCGCGGGCGAACGCCACCGCCTCCTCGGTGAGGCGCTGCTCGTCGACGATCCGATCCACCAGCCCGATCTCGTGCGCGCGCGCCGCGGTGATCGGGTTGCCGCTGACGATCATCGACAGGGCATCGGCGATGCCGACCAGGCGCGGCAGGCGCTGGGTGCCGCCGGCGCCCGGCAGCAGGCCGATCTTGACCTCCGGCAGACCGAGCCGCGCCGACGGCGCCGCCACCCGGTAATGGCAGGCGAGCGGCAGTTCGAGCCCGCCGCCGAAGGCGGTACCGTGCAGCGCCGCGATCACCGGCTTGTCGCTGGCCTCGACGTCGTCGAGCAGCTCCGGCAGCCAGGGCGATTCCGGCGGCCTGCCGAACTCGGTGATATCGGCGCCGCCGGAAAACAGCGTGCCGGCGCCGCGCAGCACGATCGCCGACACCGAATCGTCGGCCAAAGCAGCAGACATCTCGGCGGCGATCGCGCGCCGCATCGCTGCGCCGAGCGCGTTCACCGGCGGATTGCCGATCACGAGAACCCGTATGGTGTCGTGCTGTTCGGTCTGGATCATCGGAACATCCTGCTCAGAGCGTGGTCTTGCCGATCTCGCGCGGTCGGCGGAACGGGTGGGAGCTCGACAGGCCGCCATCGACCACCAGCGCATGGCCGGTGATGTAGCTGGCCTCGTCGGAGGCGAGGAACAAAGCCGCGCCGGCGATCTCGTCCGGCACGCCGCCGCGCCGCAGCGGGGTCAGCTCGCCGATCCGCTCGCCCTTGCCGGCGGCGCGCGCCTGGTCGAACACGAACCGCGTCATGCCGGTCTCGATCAGGCCGGGACAGATCGCGTTCACCCGTACTCCGGTGCCGCTGAGCTGCTGGGCGGCGGTCTGCACCAGGTTGATCACCCCGGCCTTGGAGGCGGAATAGGCCGGTCCGCCGGCGCCGGCGCGAAGCCCGGCGACCGAGGCGGTGCAGACGATGCTTCCCCCGCCGCGCGCGATCAGATGCGGCGCGGCATGGCGGATCGCCAGGAACGGCCCGATCAGGTTGATCCGCAGGATCTCGGCGAAATCCTCCGCCGACTGCTCGAACAGCCCGGCCAGGCCGCCGCTGATGCCGGCATTGGCGAACACGGTGTCGATGCCGCCTTGGCGCGCCACGGCGCGCTCGACCAGCCGGACGATGTCCGCGTCGCGGCCGGCATCGCCGTGCATCGCCTCGGCGTCGCCGCCGCCAGCGACGATCTCCGCCGCGGTCGCGTCGGCGCCGTCGGTCAGGTCGAACGCCAGCACGCTGGCGCCCTCGGCGGCGAACCGCAGCGCGGTGGCGCGTCCGATCCCAGACCCGGCGCCGGTCACGATCACGCTCCTGCCGGCGAAGCGCCGCGTCATCCGGGAATGTCCATCAGATGGCGTTGCAGATGGTGGCGCCGCCATCGATCACGATGACCTGGCCGTTCATGTAGGCGCCGCTGGGACCGGCCAGGAACACCGCCGCGCCGGCGATCTCGTGCGGCTCGCCGATCCGGCGCATCGGGATGCTGCGGTTGAGCGCCGCCTCGGCCTCCGGGTCCTCCCACAGCGCCTTGGCGAAATCGGTGCGGATCACCCCCGGCGCGATCGCGTTGACCCGGACGTTGTGTCGGCCATGCTCGACCGCCAGGTTGCGCACGAGCTGGAAATCCGCCGCCTTGGAGATGTTGTAGGCGCCGATCACGTCCGAGCCCACCAGCCCGCCGATCGACGAGATCACCACCACCGATCCGCTGCGCCGCTCGATCATCGACGGCGCCACCATGCCGATCAGCCAGTGGTTCGACAGCACGTTGTTGTCGAGGATCTTGCGGAACTGCTCGTCGGAGATGCCGGCCAGCGGACCGTAATAGGGATTCGAGGCGGCGTTGCAGACCAGGATGTCGATCGGCCCCAGCGTCGCGCTGGCGTGATCGACCAGCGCCTGCAGCGCCTCCTTGGACGAGAGGCTGGCGGCCTTGGCGATCGCGGTGCCGGGCCCGTGGCGGGCGTTGATCTCGTCCGCCACCGTCTGGCAGCTCTCTTGCTTGCGGCTGGAGATCACCACCCGCGCGCCCTGCGCGGCGAGCGCCTCGGCGCTCGCCTTGCCGATGCCGCGCGACGAGCCGGTGACGATCGCGACCTTGCCGCCGAGGTCGAAAAGATTCATTTCGGGTTCTCCGTTCATGCCGCCGCACCCGCCAGCAGCGCCTGCTGCCAGGCTGCCTCGGCGAGCGAGGGGACCCGCGCCGCCATCGCCCCGGCCTGCGCGCTCGACGCGTTGCCGTCGTCGACCCGCTTGCGGATGCCC
>CAIMSN010000075.1 GCA_903844135.1 uncultured Rhodospirillales bacterium
CGCTCCTGGTCGGGGTCGGCGCGCTGCGCACCGACGCGGCGCAGGCGCTGGCGCGCGATGCACAGGAGGAAGGTGCGGACGGGCTGCTGCTGGCGCCGGTCTCCTACGCGCCGCTGACAGACGAGGAGGTGTTCCGGCACGTCACGGCGGTGGCGGGAAGCACCGGGCTGCCCCTGTGCGTGTACAACAACCCCTCCACGACCCATTTCAGCGTCAGCGACGCGCTCCTGGCGCGGCTGGCGCAGAATCCGCGGATCATCGCTGTGAAGAATCCGGCGCCGCCGGCGTCGGAGGCTTCGCAGGCGATCGCGTCGCTGCGTCGCCTGGTGGGGGAGTCGTTCTCGATCGGCTATAGCGGCGACTGGGTGGCGCCAGACGCGGTGCTGTCGGGCGGGCAGGCCTGGTACAGCGTGGTCGGCGGCCTGCTGCCGCGTCCGGCGCTGGCGCTGATGCGGGCGGCGCAGGCGGGCGACATCGCCGCGATGCGGTCGATCGATGGGTCGTTCGCGCCGCTCTGGGACCTGTTCCGCCAGTACGGCAGCTACAGGGTGGTGCATGCGGCGGCGAACCTGATGGGCCTGACCCAGGCGCAGCCGCCGCTGCCGGTGCAGCCGCTCGGCCAGGCGGAGCGGGCGCGGATCGCCGAGGCGCTGGAACGGCTGGAGGGCTGACACGCGCCTCCCTGCGCGCGCCGTGCTAGGTCACGTCGCTATGGAGACAAAAGCCCCGATTCCGCGCGCCGTCCTGGTCGGCATCCAGACGCCGGACGTCGACGATATCGCCCACGAAGCCAGCCTGGAGGAGCTCGCGCGGCTGGTGAAGACGCTCGGCTACGCGGTGGTCGGCAGCGTGTCGCAGAAGCGCGAGGGCACCGGAGCGGGATCGCTGCTGGGCAGCGGCAAGCTGGCCGAACTGGCCGCCTGGACCGGCGGCACCGGCGTGGTGACGTCGATGGCGCCGGCGCCGAAATCCAAGGCGCGGCTGAAATTCGACAGCGCGGAGCCGGGTCCGGCCGAGCCGGAGCCGGATGCTCAAGGCGAACGGAAACCGGAATTCGTCATCGTCGATCACGAGCTGTCGCCGAGCCAGATCCGCAACCTGGAGCGGGCGACGGGCGCGGAAGTGCTCGACCGCACCGGCGTGATCGTCGAGATCTTCCATCGCCATGCCAATACCCGCGAGGCGAAGCTGCAGGTGGAGATGGCGCGGCTTCGATACGTCGCGCCGAGGATGCGGGAATCGGCGTCGGGCGGCGGGCGGCAGCAGGGTCCCGGCGCCGGCGAGAGCGCGCTGGCGCTGGACCGGCGCAAGGTGCGCGACCGGCTGTCGGAGCTGAAGGAGCAGCTCGATGCGGTGCAGCGCGACGGCGACCAGAGGCGCTCGGCGCGGCGCGACCAGCTCAGGGTGGCGCTGGTCGGCTACACCAACGCCGGCAAATCGTCGCTGATGCGGGCGCTGACCGGCAGCCAGGTGCTGGTCGAGGACAAGCTGTTCGCCACCCTGGACACGACGGTGCGGACGCTGCAGCCGGAGACCAGACCGCGGGTTCTGGTGTCGGATACGGTCGGCTTCATCAAGCAGCTCCCGCACGACCTGGTGGCGTCGTTCCGCTCGACCCTGGCGGAGGCGCTGGAGGCGTCGCTGCTGCTGTTCGTGGTCGATGCCTCGGACCCGACCTACGAGCAGCAGCTCGAGGTCAGCAGGAGCGTGCTGCGCGAGATCGGCGCCGATACGGTGCCGTCGCGGCTGGTGCTGAACAAGATGGACCGCGTGGACGACGCGCGACGCGCCGCGCTGCTGGAGAAACATCCCGACGCCATCATGCTCTCCGCGCACCGGCCGGACGACGTCAGCGCGCTGCGCGAGAGCATCGTCGGCTTCTTCGAGGCCGAGATGGTCGAGGACACGCTGGTGCTGCCCTATGCCAGGCAGGGGCTGCTCGGCGAGGTGTACGACAGCGCGCGCGTGCTGTCGGAGGACCATGACGAGACCGGGCGCGTGCTGCGCGTGCGCGGCCTGCCGGGTGCGATATCGCGGCTGAAGCGGAGCCTGGCGGCGCGGTAACGGGCGCTATGACGGGTTGGACGCGTCCGCCAGCGCGGTGCCGGCGGGTTCCGCGGCCTGCCAGCCGCCGCCGAGCGCGCGGTAGAGCACGACCAGGTCGGTCGCCAGCCGCGTGTCGCTCATCGACAGGTCGTTGCGCGCCTGCAGCAGTTGCGACTGCGCGGTAATGACGTTGAGGAAATCCGACGCGCCCTGCTGGTAGCGCTGGCGGGCGGCGGACAAGGCCGCCTCGTCCTGCTGTTCGGCGACGACGATGTCCTGGCGCGCGCGCTGCGCCTCGGCATAGGCGGTGAGCGCGTCGTCGACCTCGGTCCAGGCGCGCAGCACGGTGCGCTGGAAGGCGATCGCCGCCTCGCGCTGCTGCGCCTTGCGCAGTTGCAACTGGCCGCGCAACTGGCCGCCCTCGAACAGCGGGATCGAGATCTGCGGGCCGAGACTGTAGGCGCGCGACGGCAGGCTGAACGCGTTGACCGCGAGCCGGCCGTCGGCGTCCACCATGCCGGTGAGCGCGATGTCCGGGTAGAACGCGGCGACGGCGACGCCGGTGCGCGCGGTGGCGGCGTGCAAGGCGGCTTCGGCGGACCGCACGTCCGGGCGGCGCCGCACCAGCGTGGCGGGCACGCCGACCGGGACCGATGCCGGGATCGGCGGGACCGGCGAGACCTGCGCCAGCTCGGCGCCGAGCGCGCGCGGCGGCTCGGCCAGCAGCAGGCCGATCGCGTTGACCAGCGCCGCCTGCTCGGTGCGCAGCGGCGGCAGCGTGCCGGCGATCGCCGCCTGCTGCGCGCGCGCCTGGGCGATGTCGAGCGTGGTGGCGACGCCGTTCCGCAGCCGGTCGACCACCAGATCGGTGTTCCGCTGCGCCAGCGTCAGCGTGGTCTCGGCGATCGACAGCCGCGCCTGCACGCCGCGCAGTTGCAGGTAGTCCTGCGCCAGTTCCGACAGCGCCGACAGCGCCAGGCCGCGCCGGTCCTCGATCTGCACCTGGAGGTCGGCCCGGCTCGCCTCCACGTCGCGACGGACGCGGCCGAACAGATCGAGCTCCCAGGAGGCGGACAGTCCGTTCTTCCAGTCGTCGTAATCGAGATTGGCGCCCGGCGCCGGGGTGACCAGGGAGATGAAGCCGGTCGGGCTCATGCGCTGATGGGTTAGCGAGGATTGCGCGTCGAGATGCGGCAGGCCCTGGGCGGCGGCGATGCGGCGCTGCGCCCGACCCTGCTCGATGCGCTCGGCGGCCTCGCGCAGATCGAGATTCTGCGCCGCCAGCCGGCCGATCAGCGACGAGAGCTCGGGATCGTGGAAGCTGCGCCACCAGAGCGGATCGACCGGCGCGGCGCTGGTGGCGCCGGCGACGTCGCCGCGCTCCTGGCCCCAGGAAGAGGGCGCGGCGACCGTGGGAGGGTGGAAATCCGGACCGACGGTGCAGCCGGACAGACCCAGCAGCGCCGAGAGGCGGAGGAGGAGGCGGAGGCGAGACACACGCATCCTCAGCGCGCCACGGCCTGGTCGGGCGCGCTGCGCTGCTGCGCCACCACGTCGGCCAGGCCGGTATGGATCGTGGTCTCGACCGAGAAGCCGACCTTGAGCAGGCCGGCGAGCGGCTGGTTCGGGGCCAGCACGATCTTGACCGGCAGGCGCTGCACGATCTTGGTGAAGTTGCCGGTCGCGTTCTGCGGCGGGATCGGCGAGAAGGTGGCGCCGGACGCCGGCGGCAGGCTGTCGACCATGCCGTCGAGATCGATGTCGTAGGCGTCGACATGGATGGTGACGTGCTGGCCGATGCGCACGTGCGCCAGAGCCAGTTCGCGATAGTTGGCGATGATGTAGACGCGGTCGAGCGGGACCACCGCCATCAGCGTGGTGCCGGGTCCGACATAGTCGCCGACCTGCACCGAACGCTGCCCGACCAGGCCGGAGATCGGCGCGGCAATGGTGGTGTAGCCGAGATCGAGCGTCGCCTGTTCGAGGCGGGCGCGATCGACGGCGACGGTGCCCTCGCCGGCGGTGACCTGCGCCCGGAGCACGTCGAGCTGCCGGCGCGAGGCCTGCAGCGCGGCCTGCGCCGCGGCGAGCGACGCGCGGTCCTCGGCCACGGCGGCGTCGGCCTGCTGGCGCTGCTGGGTGGTACCGGCGCCGGTGCTGGCGAGGTTGCCGTAGCGCTTCTGGTCGGCCAGCGCGAAGCCGAGCCTGGCCTGCATCTGCGCGACGGTCGCTTCCTGTTCGGTGATCAGCGCCGGCTGACGATCCACGTTGGCGGACGCGTTGCCGACCTGGGCGGTGTCGCGGGCGATCGCCGCCTTCGCCATGTCGAGCGCGGTCTGCTGGTCACGCGGATCGAGCGTCACCAGCGCCTGGCCGGCGGTGACCGCCTGGTTGTCGTCGACCAGCACCCGGGTCACCTGACCGGAGATGCGTGGCGCGATGCTGGCATAATGGGCGGTCACGGTGGCGTCGTCGGTCCATGGGTCTGGCTTGGGCGCGAACACCAGCCAGAGCACCGCCAGGACGAACGCAAAGATCAGCACGCCGCCGACCATCCAGGGCCAGACCGGCAGGTTCGGCACCGGAGCCGGCTTGGGCGGTGCCGGATTCTGCTCGTACTTGTGACCGTACTTCTGGTCGTCCTGCTGTCGATCGGTCTCGGCCATCCGGTGCGGATCCTACTTCTTGGCGAATTCGAGCCGCGGCGGCAGCGTGCGTTCGGGAAGTATCAGCAGCACCACGATCAGCACCAGAGTGACGCAAGCGAACACCAGATAGGCGTCGGCGATGGTCAGGATGCGGGCCTGCTGCACGACCATCTCGTTGAAGCGCTCCAGGCTGCCGGGCAGGCGCGGCCGGCCATCGGGCAGCAGCGGCGGCGGCATGGAGCGGCCGGTCAGCGGACCGGGATAGGGCCCGGGAAGCGCCGGATTGGCCTGGATCAACCGCCAGCGATCCTGGCCGGCCTGGTCGGTCAGGCGCGCGGAATGCAGCCCGCCGCGATAGCGCTGGATCAACTGCAGCAGCCAGAGTCCGACCGCCTCGGAGACGGCGCGCGGGGTGTTGACCAGGGCGGAGGCGAACGGGCCCTGCGCCGGATCCTTCACGGTGTTGGTGGCCATCATCAGCAGCGGCATCACCACCATCGGCTGGCCGACCGCCTGCAGCGCCTGCCAGAGATAGAACTGGTCGCGGAACCAGCCGATGCTGACCAGCGAGCCGCCGAGGCAAGAGCCCAGGATCAGCAGCAGCCCGCCGAGGCTCCAGAGCCTGGGATCGATCTGCGGGAAATCCAGCAGGAACGCCATCACCGGCAGCAGCACCAACTGCGACGCGGCGATCTCCAGCGTCACCAGATAGAACTGCTCCGGACGGAATCCCTGCACCTCGCGCAGGAAGTCGTTCGGCAGGGTCGAGCCGGACTGGCCGATGATGATGAACAGGAACAGCGCCAGGCCGCCATAGGCGAAATTGCGCGTCCGCAGCATCTGCAGCTTGAGCAGCGGCAGCTCGGCGAACCACTCGTTGACCAGCAGGAGCGGGATCGCCACCAGGCTGACCAGGCCGAGCGTGCAGATCAGTTGGGAATTGAACCAGTCCAGACGGTCGCCCTGCTGCAGCAGGGTGGTCAGGCTGCCGAAGCCGACCAGCACCAGCAGCGCGCCGCGCCAGTCGAACTTGGCGAAGCGCTCGTAGCGCGGCGGGTCCTGCGGCAGCCCGAACCAGGCCAGCAGGCCGGCGGCAGTGCAGAGCGGGAGCGCCTCGAGAAACACGAAGCGCCAGCCGACCTGGTCGGTCCACAAGGCCGCCATCGACGTCGCCAGGGCCGGGGTGAAGGTGGCGGTCAGCGCATAGACCGCGAGCCCGTACAGCCGGATCGGCGGATCGAGCACGCGCAGCGCCGTGGTCATCAGCAGCGGGATGGTGAGGCCGCCGGACAGGCCCTGCAGGATGCGCAGCAGGTAGAGCGCCGCGGCGTCTGGCGAGACCGGGATCAGCATGCTTGAGGTGACGTTGAGCAGCAGCACGAACAGGGTGAAATGCCGCAGCGAGAAGGTGACGAGCAGGAACGGCGCCATCGCCATGCCGAACACTTCGGCCGAGACGTAGAGGCTGTCGAACCAGGTGCCGGGGTCGTGACTGAGACCGAGGCCGCCGGCGACGTCGCCGTTGGCGATCGAGACCACCTGGTCGTTGAATTCGGCCGCCACCGCCGCGATCAGGACGCCCAGCAGGCCGAGC
>CAIMSN010000076.1 GCA_903844135.1 uncultured Rhodospirillales bacterium
CGGAACCCGTCGACATGCATCTCGGTGACCCAGTAGCGCAGGCTGTCGGTGACCATCTGCAGCACGCGCGGATGGCTCAGGTTGAGCGTGTTGCCGGTGCCGGTATCGTTGATGTAGTAGCGCTCGCGCCCCGGCAGCAGACGGTAGTACGACGCGTTGTCGATGCCCTTGAACGACAGGGTCGGGCCCTGCTCGTTGCCCTCGGCGGTATGGTTGTAGACCACGTCGAGGATCACCTCGAGGCCGGCCTGGTGCAGGCGCGCGACCATCGCCTTGAATTCGGAGACGTGGCTGCCGTTGCCCGACGCGTAGCGCGCATCCGGCGCGAAGAAGCCGAGCGTGTTGTAGCCCCAGTAATTTGTGAGATTGCCTTGGGCGAGGTGGCCCTCGTCGGCGAACATGTGGATCGGCAGCAGCTCGATCGAGGTGACGCCGAGATCCTTCAGATGCGCCACCACCTCCTCGGCGCCGAGCCCGTTATAGGTGCCGCCCTGGCCGAAGCGCAGAGCCGGATGGGCAATGGTGTACCCGCGCACATGGGTCTCGTAGAAGATCGTGCGCTCCCACGGCACGCGCGGCCGGCGGTCGTTGCCCCAGGTGAAGGCGGGATCGATCACCCGGCATTTCGGCACGAACGCGGCGCTGTCGCGGGTGTCGAACGAGGCGTCGCCATCAGGATGGCCGATCTGGTAGCCGAAGATCTCCGGCACGTGATGCAGCTCGCCGACATGGGCCAGCGCATACGGATCGAGCAGCAGCTTGTTGGGATTGAAACGATGTCCGGCATCCGGCTCGTACGGACCGTGCACCCGATAGCCGTAGACGGTGCCGGGACGGACGTCCGGCAGATAGCCGTGCCAGACCTCGTCGGTATATTCCGGCAGCTCGATGCGGGAGATTTCCTGGGTGCCGGTCGGATCGAACAGGCAGAGCTCGACCTTGGTCGCGTTGGCCGAGAACAGCGCGAAATTGACCCCGAGCCCGTCCCAGGTGGCGCCGAGCGGATGCGGCAATCCTTCGGAGATCCGCGTGCTTCGCAGGGTCCGTCTCGTCATCGCATTCTCTCCTGCATCCGTTACGCCCGCGTCCCGTCCTGAACCCCTGCGAGCACCGGGCGGTTTCGTGCTCATTCGAACAACAGCCTGCGCAGGAAGCCCGGAGCGAGCGCAGACAGCGCGTTCACCCGCACCGCAGGGTCGTCGAACGGCCCGCGGATCGACAAGGTCGCGGCGATCACCCCGCCGCCCTTCTCCGGGCTGAGCAGCCGGCCGACCAGCGGCAGGCGGCCCGGTAGCTGGTTCACCACCCAGGCCGGCACCACCGTACCCTGCAGATCGAGCGTCCGTCGGCCGAGATCGACCCGGCCCTGCAGGGTGGCACCCAGGGCGGCGGTATGGGCGCGTGCATCGGTGAGGGTCAAGACACCCTGCCGGAGCGAGAACGGCGCCACCAGCCGATCGATCGAGAGCTGCGGCGAGGGCAAGGCGAGCAGCCAGCCATAGAGCGACACGTTGCGGGCGATCCTGGCCGACAGCGGCGCGTCCGGGATGACGAAGCGCCCGACCTCCACCGTGCCTGCGATCGGGGAATCGCTGCGGCGGTCGTCGAGACGCGCATCGAGCCGCAGCGGGCCACCCGACACCATGCCGGTGACGTCGAGCCCCTGGAGCAGCCGCCCGGCATCGTCTGCGCTGCCGACGAGATGGCGGCCGCCCGGCTCCGGCTCCAGGCGCAGCGCGACCGGGGTCGGGGCGAGGGCTGTGATCCGTGCCCGCACGAGCCGCTGGCCGTCATTCTCCAGATGCGCCGTGGCCTGGCCGAGCTCGGTGTGCTGCCCGACATAGACCCGGGCGAAATCCAGGTCGGCGATCCAGCCAGGGCCGGGGCCAGGGCCGGTGCCAGGGCCGGGGCCGCCCGCCCCGCCCTTCCCGGTCTTGCCTTTCGTCGACGTCTCAGGCCGGGTCGGGCCCGCATCGATGATCGGCGCCAGGTCCAGCGACGCGCCGCGGGCGGAGATCCTGATCGGCGCCGCCTGGGCCTTCCGGCCCGGAATCGGAAACACCACCTCGCCGGCGCCGCGCGTCCGCCCGACCTGGAATCGCGGCACCACCAGGCGCCGCGGGCCGTCCCGGGGCGTCGTAACCGTGCCCTCGACCGACAGGCCCGGACCGTCGGCATGGATCGGGCCGACCGAGACCAGGGTTCCGTGGTCCAGCATGATCGTCGCATCCAGTTGCGCCGCCAGGCCGGCGCTCTTGCGCCAGACCGGCAGCACGATCGCCAGCCCGGTCATGTCGAGACCGAGCCGCACGGTCGACATCCCGTCGCGCCGGGCGCGATAGGCGAGATCGAGCGCGCCGCTTCCGGACAGCGCGTCGCCGGCATCGAGGCCGAGCCTGCCCAGCACCGACGGGGCCACGGTCCCGCTGACCGTCGCCTGCTCGGTGATCTGGTCCGGCCCGCCATCGGTGAAATCCATGACGTAGTGCAGCCGGCTGTCGATACCGGCGATTCTGCCGGTGCCGCCCAGCGACAGGCCCCTGGTGCTGGCGGACACCGACAGGTCGGCGCCGTCGAGCGACAGGCCGGCGGCGACGTCGCCCAGATGCACGCCGGTCATGCCGGACTGCGCCGACAGCTCGATCGCATCGATCGAGACGTTGTTGTCCAGCGGCAGGCTGAGATTGAGCGTGGTGCGGGCGGTGCCGGACGGCGCCGTCAACGACACCGGATGGCGCGACAGCAGCGACAGGCGCGGATTGGCGAGCTCGGTCAGCAGGTCGCCGAGGCCGCCGGTCAGGGTCGCCTTGATGATGCCGGTCTGGTCGTCGCCATCCAGGCCGGTGATCCGCATCGATCCGTCCGAGACCGCCAGCGGATGCAGCGTCCGCCCCCCGGCCAGCCGCTCCGCCGCCGGTCCGACCGCGGTCACCGGCAGGGTCGCCTGCGAGCAGGCGACCAGCACCGCATCGGTGTCCTGGAACGTCAGATGCACCTGCATGTCGCGCAGCGGCGGCATCGGCCGCAGCCACGCCATCACCAGGCCGCTGGCGTCGAACCCGCCGGTCCGGCCGGCCTC
>CAIMSN010000077.1 GCA_903844135.1 uncultured Rhodospirillales bacterium
CGGCACCGGCCAGGACGAGCAGGTGATCGACGCGCTGGAGGGCGAGTACCGCTCCAACTTCATGCTGCACTACAATTTCCCGCCCTACTCGGTGGGCGAGGCCGGCCGCATGGGCTCGCCGGGCCGTCGCGAGATCGGCCACGGCAAGCTCGCCTGGCGCGCCGTGCACCCGCTGCTCCCGGGCAAGGAGGCCTTCCCCTACACGCTGCGGGTGGTCTCCGAGATCACGGAGAGCAACGGTTCCTCCTCGATGGCCACCGTCTGCGGCACCAGCCTGGCGCTGATGGATGCCGGCGTGCCGCTGAAGCGGCCGGTGGCCGGCATCGCCATGGGCCTGATCAAGGAGGATCGCGGCTTCGCGGTGCTGTCCGACATCCTCGGCGACGAGGACCATCTCGGCGACATGGATTTCAAGGTCGCCGGCACCGAGAGCGGCATCACCGCGCTGCAGATGGACATCAAGATCACGTCCATCACCCCGGAGATCATGAAGATCGCCCTGGACCAGGCGCGTGACGGCCGCCTGCACATCCTGGGCGAGATGGCCAAGGCGCTGACCGAGAACCGTGGCGGCGTCGCCGCCAACGCGCCGAAGATCACCGTCATCACCGTGCCGAAGGAGAAGATCCGCGACGTGATCGGCACCGGCGGCAAGGTGATCCGCGAGATCGTCGAGTTCTCCGGCGCCAAGATCGACATCGGTGACGACGGCACCATCAAGATCGCCGCCACCTCGCAGGAGCAGGCCGACCGGGCGATCGCGCGCATCCGCGGCATCGTCGCCGAGCCGGAGCTGGGCGCGATCTATGACGGCAAGGTGGTCAAGACCGCCGATTTCGGCGCGTTCGTGAACTTCCTCGGCGCCCGCGACGGGCTGGTGCACATCTCCGAGCTCACCCAGGGCCGGGTCAACAAGACCACCGACGTGGTCAATAACGGCGACTCGGTGAAGGTGAAGGTGCTGGGCTTCGACGATCGCGGCAAGGTCAAGCTGTCGATGCGCGTGGTCGACCAGGCCACCGGCGCCGACATCTCCGAGCAGGTCGGCGCCAAGGCCGGCGGCGGGGATCGCGAAGGTGGGCGCGAGGGTGGCGGCGAGCGCCGTGACCGTGGCCCGCGTCGCGAGCGCAACGACGCGGCCGACTGATCGCGGTCACGCCTGATCGCGACACGACCCGGATGTGCCGGTTTTGAACTTGCACATCCGGGCCGCAGTTGCGATCTGACACCTCAAGGCGTCCGATTTTTTCGAAGGCGCCGCCAAGGGCCTGTTCGAACAGGCTTCGCGAACGGGCGGAACGCGGGCGTTGGGCCTGCTAGGATCGAAGGCAGCGACAGGTTCGATGAAGACCATCAACGCGATCCGCATGGGCGGTGTGGACGTCCTGCCGCTTGTCGAAGGCGGCAAAGGCGTGTCCGTCTCCACCGGAGTCTGCTCCGGCCATTGGGCCGCGGCCGGTGGTGCCGGCACCATCAGCGTGGTGAACGCCGACAGCTACGACGACGAGGGCAGGGTGATCCCCCAGCTCTATCATGGCCGCACCCGCCGCGACCGCCACGAGGAGATGGTCAATTTCGCCATCTCCGGCGGCATCGCCCAGGCGCAGCAGGCGCATGAGCTCTCCGGCGGCAAGGGCCGGCTGCACGCCAACATCCTGTGGGAGATGGGCGCCGCCGAGCGCGTCATCACCGGGGTGCTCGAGGGCGCCAAGGGCCTGATCCAGGGCCTGACCTGCGGCGCCGGCATGCCGTACCGCCTGTCCGACATCGCCGCCCGGTTCGGCGTGCACTACTACCCGATCGTCTCCTCGGCGCGCGCCTTCAACGCGCTCTGGAAGCGCGCCTATTCCAAGACCGCCGAACTGCTCGGCGGCGTGGTCTACGAGGATCCCTGGCTCGCCGGCGGCCATAACGGCCTGTCCAACAGCGAACATCCGGACCGGCCGGAGCCGCCGCTGCCGCGCGTGCTCGAGCTGCGCCGGACCATGCGGATGTTCGGCCTCGGCGACACGCCGATCATCATGGCCGGCGGCGTCTGGTGGCTCGAGGAATGGGAGGACTGGATCGACAACCCCGATCTCGGCCCGATCGCCTTCCAGTTCGGCACCCGCCCGCTGCTGACCAAGGAGAGCCCGATCCCCGCCGCGTGGAAGCAGCGCCTGATGCAGCTTCGGGAAGGCGACATCTACCTCAACAAGTTCAGCCCCACCGGCTTCTATTCGTCGGCGGTGAGCAACGACTTCCTCCAGGAGCTGCGCCAGCGCAGCGAGCGCCAGGTCGCCTTCAGCCCGGAGCATGTCGGCGACCACACCGCCGAATACTATATCGGCGGCCGCCGCCTGGTGTATCTGACCGAGCACGATCTTGCCCGCGCCAAGGCCTGGGAGCGCGCCGGCTTCACCGAGGCGCTGCGCACCCCGGACTCCACCCTGGTGTTCGAGACCAGGGACGCCGCCGCCGTCATCAATGCCGACCAGACCGCCTGCATGGGCTGCCTGTCGGAGTGCCGCTTCTCAAGCTGGAGCCAGAAAGGCCCGACCTACAGCAACGGCCACAAGGCCGACCCGCGCTCGTTCTGCATCCAGAAGACGCTGCAGGCGATCGGTCACGCCGCCGACGACGACATCGAGGCCACCGAGCGCAACCTGATGTTCAGCGGCCACAACGCCTACCGCTTCGGCTCCGACCCGTTCTACTCGAACGGCTTCGTGCCGACGGTGAAGCAGTTGGTCGAGCGGATCCTGACCGGGCGGTAGCCGATCCGGCCGGGCCGGCCGGTCCGGCCGGCTACCGGATCGGCAGGACTTCCGCGAGGATCGCCGGAATCGCCGATCTGACCTGGAAATAGCCGCGCGAGGCGTGGGACCAGGTAAGCGAATCCCATCGCCGCCGCACCCTGAGACAGGTCGCCGGCAACGCCTCCGCGGACGGGCCGACCGGCGCCCACGCCGTGACGACCGGCAGGCCTCCTGCCCATCCGGGCTCCGCGGCAGGGCCGGCCGGACAGCCGAAATGCCGCGCCGCCCGTTCCAGCCCGTCCTGAACCGCAGCGTCGTCCATCCGCCTGACCCGCTGCGACGCGTCGGTCGCATGCGCCACCATTCCCCCGACGCGCACCACCCGCGCAGTCTTGGGCAGCAAAGTCTCCGGGTGAAGATCGTCCAGGTGCAGCAGAAGCGCCACGTCGCCGCTCACCGCGTCCGCCGCTTCCGCCAATCCCACCAGCGGCGCGAACCCGGCCTCCTCCAACGCCACCGGGGACTCGTTCAGCCCGCGCGGCGAGAAACGCCCCTCGGTGAAACGCCGGATATTGTCTGCTCGCGCCCCATAGGCCTTGCCCCGCGTATGCAGCCCGGCCACCCACCGCCAGGACAGCGTGTTGCTCGCCGGATCGCCGTCGATCAGGTGCCGCAGGAAGAAATCCGTCCCCAGCGCCCAGGGCAGGCGCAAGGTGAAGATCCAGATCGAGGCGAACCACATCCTGGCATGATTATGCAGCCATCCCGTTTCGACCAGATCGCGCGCCCAGTCGTCGAAGCCCTCGATCCCGGTCCGCCCGGCCACCGCGTCGTCGTATCCGCGGCGCAGCCCCGACGACGCCGCCAGCGCCGCCTCGCCCTGCGCCACCAGGCCGAGATACCGCGTCCAGATCGCCGGATGCGTCTCCAGATATCCTTTGAAGTAGGCCCGCCAGAAAATCTCCTCGACGAACTTCGCAGCCGCCTCCGCGCCATGGGCGGCGATCGCCGCCGCGATCGCCTCCTGCTCCAGCAGCAGCCTTCGCCGCAGGAACGGCGACAGCAGGCTGGTGGTCGCGAGGCCGCCCGGGCCCGCATCGGTATTCCGGCGCTCCGCATAGGCGAGCCCGCATCGCGGCATCGCCTCCGCCAGGCGATCGAGGGCACTCGCCCGGGTCATCGTCGGATCAGGATCCATTTCTCCTAGATGGGACGATCGCCAGCAGCAGCACCAGCAGCACCGCCGCGATCGCCAGGAAAAGAGCCGGGATTCCCCTGACCAGCAGCGCGGCGCCGATCAGCGGTCCGGCGATGGTGCCGAGCCCGAACAGCAGCACCAGCTCGCCGGCGACATGCACCGGCGACCGATCCGGCATGTCCTGGTTGGCCAGGCCGACGCACAGCCCGTAGATCGGATACTGCACCAGTCCGAACGCGCCCATCAGCCCGATCAGCGATGCGTTGGACAATGGCGCGATCAGCACGAACGGCACGCAGATCAGCAGGCCAAGCGCCAGCGTGCCGGCCAGCACCCGCCGCCGTCCGATCCGTTCGCCCAGCCATCCGAGCGGCAGCGTGGCGATCGCGCCGCCGACCGAATTGGCCGCCAGCATCAGCGTGTCGCTGCCCATGTCGCGCATGTCCATCATGCCGAACACCGGCGCCAGCCCGCCGATCGTGCCGGTGACCAGTCCGGCCACCACGCAGCCCAGCGCCCCGATCGGCGATCGCCGCATCAGCAGCCAGAGACGCGGCCGGAACGGCGCCGGGGTCGCCGGTGCCGGGATGCGGCCCACCGCGACCGCCAGCGCCGACAGGGCGATGCAAGCGGCCGGCACCAGGAACGGCGTCGCGCCACCGGTCCCGATCGCGTCCAGGCTCAGCGTGCCGATCAGCGAGGCGACCAGGTTGACGACCATGTAGAGCGCGAAGGCGCTGCCGCTCCCGGCGCGGGCCACCAGCCAGCCCTCGATGATCGCCGCCAGCCCGCCATAGCAGAAACCGATCGCCACCCGGAGCGCGATCCAGCCGATCTCGCCGTGGAAGACCGCCAGCAGCGCCGATGCGCCGGCAGAGACCAGCCCGAGCGACAGGAAGGCGCGGCGATGCCCGATGCGCCCCATCACCTGTCCGACGGAGAGGCAGGCGATCACGAACCCGGCCGACCAGCCCGACGAGAACAGCCCGATCGCCAGCATGCCGGCACCGCGCTCGTGCCCCAGGATCGGCAGTACGATGCCCTGCAGGTTGGTGCCGAACACCAGCAGCGCCACCGCCAGCAGCAGCCCTGCGAGACCGGACGGGGGGGCGGTCATCGAAGCGGGCGGCCCGGCGCGGATTCTCGACACCGTTCCAGCAGACCAGGCATGGCGAACCCTCCGACGGTGCGTTCGTCGCCTCCCGCGATCCGGTTACCGTCCCGGCCGGTCTTCCGCCGGCAGGCAGGCGTCGCGAAACGCGGCGAAGGCCCGCGCCCGGTGGCTGATGACGTTCTTCTCCGCCTCGAGCATCTCCGCGAAGCTGCGCCCGTCGCCGTTCGGCACGAAGATCGGGTCGTAGCCGTGCCCGCCGCTGCCGCGCGGCGGCCAGACCACCTGGCCGTCGATCCGCCCCTCGAACAGCGCGTCCCGCCCGTCCGGCAGCGCCAGGCACAGCACAGCGACGAACCAGGCGGACGGGTCCGCCGACAGCGCCGCGCCGCCCTCGTCGTGCACGCGCTGCATCGCGCGGCCGAAATCCCGCTCCGGACCGCCCCAGCGGGCGGAGAAGATCCCCGGCCGGCCCTCCAGCGCCCGCACGCAGAAGCCGGAATCGTCGGACAACGCCGGGAGTCCGCAGGCGCTCACCGCCGCGCGCGCCTTGAGGCGCGCATTGCCGGCGAAGCTGTCCTCGGTCTCGTCCGGCTCCGCCAGCCCGAGATCGCCGGCAGACAGCAGGGTCACGCCGCTTCCCTGCAGCAGCGCCTGGAACTCCGCCAGCTTGCCCTGGTTGTGGCTGGCCAGCACCAGCCGGTCGCCGCGCTTCAGACGCATCATGCCGGGCTCCTCTCGATCGACGCGCGCTGCGCCGCGAACAGGCCGCCGGCGCCCTGCCGCGCCAGCGCATGCAGGTCGGCGAACTGCGCCTCGCTGAACGGCGCCTGCTCGGCCGAAGCCTGGATCTCGACGATCGTTCCCGCATCGGTCAGCACGAAATTGGCGTCCGCCTGCGCCGCGCTGTCCTCGACATAATCCAGGTCCAGCACCGCCCCCTGGTCGGTCAGTCCGCACGACACCGCCGCCACCATCCCGGTGAGCGGGATCGCCGCCAGCACCCGGTTGCGCACCAGATGCGCGAACGCCAGATGCAGCGCCACCCAGCCGCCGGTGATCGCCGCGCAGCGCGTGCCGCCATCGGCGTTCAGCACGTCGCAATCGACGGTGATGCTCATCTCGCCCATCGCCCGGCGATCGGTCACCGCGCGCAGGCTGCGGCCGATCAGCCGCTGGATCTCCTGGCTGCGACCGGATTGCTGCCCGCGCGCCGCCTCGCGCTGGCCGCGCTTGTGGGTGGCACGCGGCAGCATGCCGTATTCGGCGGTCACCCAGCCCAGGCCCTGGCCGCGCAGGAACCCCGGCACCCGGGACTCGACGCTGGCGCTGCACAGGATTTCGGTGCGCCCGGCCCGGATCAGCACCGAACCCTCCGCGTGATGCGACACGCCCGGCTCGATCGAGACGGTTCTGAGCGCATCGTGGGCGCGGCCGGACGGGCGGCCGGAGAGGGACCCGGAGACGGACATTGGCGGTTTCCTGCGTGACGCTGGTGTCGGGATAGCGCCTGCCCGCCAAGGTTGCCAGTTGCTTGCCTAGTGCTTGCCAGTTGCGATCGGCGCCGCGTGTTCCTACGCTGTCGTCCGTGCAGCGCAGGACCGATCGACCGACCCCGCCCCGTCCAGCCCTCCCGCCTGGCCTGGACCCGCGCGCCGCCTCGATCCTGCGCGAGATCGTCGAGCAGTATGTCGAGACCGGCGACCCGGTCGGCAGCCGCACTTTGTCGCGCCGCCTGCCGCAGCCGCTCTCTCCCGCCACCATCCGCAACGTGATGGCCGACCTCACCGATGCCGGCCTGCTGTTCGCGCCGCATACCTCCGCCGGCCGCATGCCGACCGAGAAGGGGCTGCGCCTGTTCGTCGACGGGCTGCTGCAGTTCGGCAGCCTGTCCGACGACGAGCGCGAGACCATCGTCCGCTCGCTGGAGACCCGCGGCCGCTCGCTGCAGGACACGCTGGCCGACGCCTCGGCGATGCTCTCCGGCCTGTCCTCGGCCGCCGGCCTGGTGCTGGCGCCCAAGGGCGAGGGCCAGATCAAG
>CAIMSN010000078.1 GCA_903844135.1 uncultured Rhodospirillales bacterium
AGCCAGAACCAGTTCGCCGGCGCCGACGGCGATCATCCGTGCCGCGGTACCGACCGCATCCAGCCCGGAGCCGCACAGCCGGTTGATGGTCGCGCCGGGCACCGTCGGCGGCAGGCCGGCCAGGAGCACCGCCATGCGGGCCACGTTTCGGTTGTCCTCGCCGGCCTGGTTGGCGCAGCCAAGGAAGCAATCCTCGACCGCGTCCCAGTCGACGCCAGAGTTACGGGCGTGGAGCGTGCGCAGCACATGGGCGGCGAGATCGTCGGGGCGCACGGCGCCGAGCGCGCCGCCATAGCGACCGATCGGCGTGCGCACCGCGTCGCAGATGAAGGCGTCGGTCATGCATGGTCTCCGTGAAGCTCCCGCGCCGGATCACGCCCGGTCTGGTCGCAGCCCGTCGAGACCGTCCACGATCACGCCGATCGCGGCAAGTGATCCGGGTGCGGCGACCTCAACGCGTGCGGATCAGCGGTTCCAGCCAATCCGGCACGGCCAGTTGGATCAGGCCGAGGATCAGCGGAAGACCGACGATCGCAAAGAAAATCCAGTCGAATGTCTGATGATCGACTTCCATACGAAACTATCCCCAACCAGAAACGAGCCGCCTTTGACATGGAAACGCTGTGACGAAATCCCAGTAACGTTTCCGCGGCAGTCTCTGGACTCGAGAACCAGGGATTGGCGCCTGCTGCAGGCTCCGGCGGCGCCGGACCGCTGTGTTCAGGAACGATGCGAAATGGTCCTGCACCGCCTCGGCGTCCGCACTCCGGACCGGCGCGCATGCACGTCGCGTCTGGTCCGCCGCGATTCTCAGGGACGGGCTGCAGGCGGGCCGGCTATTTGGCTGACAGACGACACGTAGAAAGCGCCGCTTCGCGACCCCGAATCGTCCCGGTTGTTCGGCTGGCGACCTTTCCGACGCCGTTCGGCAACGGCCCGCCACGATCTGGTATGACCCGGTGACCCACACCAGTCGATTGGAACCGCCCGTGGAATTGATCGAGCAGGACGCGAAGACCTCCATCGCCCGCGAGCCGCCGGTCGGGGTCTGCCTGGCGTTCGGCGTCGGGACGGTCGGGACTGCGATCCTGCTCAACACCGTGACGGTCTATCTGCCAGCCTTCATGGCAACCGTGCTCGGCCGATCGGTCGCGACCGCCGGTCTGCTGCTGACTCTGTCCAAGCTCTACGACGTGCTGTGCGACGTGGTGATCGGTCTGGCCAGCGACCGGACCCGGTCGCGGTTTGGCCGCCGCAAGCCCTACATGCTCGCGGGCGCGCTGATCGGCAGCCTTGCCTTCGTGACGATCTTCAACCCGCCCATCGTCGATGGACCGGCGCTGCTGCTGAAGATCGGGCTGCTGCTGGTGATCTACTCGACCGGCTACTCGCTGTTCAACGTGCCTTATCTGGCGATGCCGCCGGACATCGCGGTCTCCTATCACGGTCGCACCAGGCTTTTCTCGTTCCGCACCGTGTTCGTGTCGATCGGGCAGTTGGCCGCCCTGTCCGGCACCGGATGGCTGCTGGCCGCCTTCTGGACGGAAGGCGCCACGCCAGGCAGAGTGTGGCTACTCTCCGTCGTTTGTTGCCTCTGGGGCGATCGCTTCCTCAACCGGCTCGGTCGCAACCTCGGGAATATTTGCGGTTTCCGGCGGGGGCTCCTTGGCGCGGTCCCGGGCGGCGCTCAGATAGCCGAACACCAGCGGATCATGACCTTCGAAAATCAGGTGGTATTCCGCACCGACGGCGGCGTGAGACGCCTGGTCAACCTTGCCGAGCTTCTGGATGACCCAGCCCTCGCCCCGATCAACGGACGTGGGTGGCAAGCTGACGATGTGACGGGGCGCGCGCGTCTCGTCCCGACCGCGGCCTGGACCACCGCGCCCCCCCTTTCCGCTGCCTTTCCGGTCCCGGCTGTTCATGTCGAACTGCGCCGGGGCGCCCGTCTTCGGCTTGGGCGTACCAGGTGTCTTAGCCATGAAGGCCTCCTACTCAGCCAGGGTGGAACACTCATTTAGCGGACCCTGGCAGGGCCGCATACACGTCACGCGGCTCCGTGGCGACGGTCTGATCGGAGGAGAGCACCAGCCGGAGTATCTCGACGACTGAAAGCGGCGGCATCCGGGCTATTAAGCATGCAAGAGGATCAAGGGGCGCCAGGCGCCAGGGTCGTGACAGCAGGATCGGGTCATGGGCCGACCCTGTCTGCCGGCAATGTCACTCGCCCTGATCGCTCGCAGTCCTCCGGGGCCGCGGACGCCGGGCGCGTGCCTGTCGATGGCTTCGGTCACGCTGCTCTGCTGACGCTGGTGCAGCTCCTGGCTCGCCAGGCTGCCCTTGAAGCCATGCGCGCAGAGCCCTCCCCGGCCTCGAACTCCAAGGACCGTTCGTCATGAGTACGACCCCCATGCGCCTGCCGCCGATGCTCAGCGTCGACGAGACCGCGCCGAACCTTAACGTGTCGACCAAGACCGTCCGCGGCCCGCGCGCGAACGCTCGAGTCTCTGTCAGTCAAAGATAGTCCCGCGGGCGTTGCTACTGCTGGATGGTAGTGAAGAATCTCAGTGACATCCTTGACGAGCGCCAATCAGACGCTGTGCTGCCCGTCGCCGCCAACGGAACGTTCAGTGCGGCGCCGCCGGGGCCCTGGCCGGCACGACCGAGCGGAGGAACGGCACCAGGAGCGCCCCGACCACGAACACCACCATGATGACGCGGAAGGCGTCCGCATAGGCCAGCGTCGACGCCTCGCGGTCGGCCATCTGCCAGAGCGCGCGGAGCGCCGCCGCGTGCCCGGCCTCCGGCGCCCCGGGAAGCGCGCCATAGCGCGCCGCGGTCGCGGCGACGAACCGGTCCATCGCGCCGTTCGCCGGCATCAGGTGCGCGGCGATCCGGTTGAAATGCAGGTTGGTGCGGTCGTTCAGGATCGCGGCGCTGACGGCGATGCCGACGGCGCCGCCAAGATTGCGCATCATGTTGAACAGACCGCTGGCATATTTCAGCCGCGCCGGCGGCAGGCTGCCGAGCCCGAGATTGACACTGGGCGCGACCGCGAACACCTGCGGGAAGCCGCGCAGGATCTGCGGGACCAGCAGTTCGGCGGCGCTCCACTGGCTGGTGATGAAGGAGAAGCTCCACATCGCCACCGCGAAGCACGCCATGCCGGCCATCATCAGCCAGCGCGGATCGATGCGTCTGGAAAGCAGGATGAAGGCCGGCGTTCCGAGCAACGACGCCGCTCCGGTCGAGAAGATCGCCATGCCGGTCTGCCACGCGCTGTAGCCGCGCACGTAGCCCAGGAACAGCGGCGTCAGATAGATGGTGGTGAAGATGCCGATCCCGGTGATGAAGGACAGGATGCAGCCCAGCGCGAAGTTGCGGTTGCCGAAGGCGCGCAGATCGACGACCGGATTGGCGACCATCAGGCTTCGCACCACGAAGCCGAACAGGGAGAGCCCCGAGATCCAGGCGCAGTTCCTGATCGTCGCGTCGTCGAACCAATTCCAGCGCGTGCCTTCCTCCAGCACGTATTCCAGCGTCGCCAGCCCGGTCGCCATCAGCGCCATGCCGGGATAGTCGGCGCCGCGCAGGAGATGCAGGTCGGGCTTGTCGATGTCGACCAGGAACGGCACCAATACCGTCACGGCGATGCCCGGCACCAGATTGATGTAGAAAAGCCAGTGCCAATCGAGCGTGTCGGTGATGTAGCCGCCGATCACCGGCCCCAGGGTCGGCGCCACCGACGCGATGGTCCCGATCACCGCGGCGCTGTACACCCGCCTGGTTCCCTGGAAGAAATGGAACGACGAGGTGAACACGGTCGGGATCATCGATGCGCCCAGCAGCCCCTGCAGGGCGCGGAACACGATCATGCTCTGGATGTTCCAGGCCAGGCCGCACAGCATGCTCGAGACGGTGAACCCCGCCGCCGAGGCGGTGAACAGCCAGCGCGTGGAGAACACCCGCGTCAGCCAGCCGGACAGGGGTATCATGATGATCTCGGCGATCAGGTAGGCGGTCTGCACCCAGCTGATCTCGTCCTGGGCCGCGGACAGGCCGCCGCCGATATCCTGCAGCGAGGAGGCGACGATCTGGATGTCGAGCAGCGCCATGAACATGCCGGCGCACATCACCACGAACGGCAGGATGCTCGGCTGCATGGTTCAGCGCCGGTCGCGCACGTCGACCCTGACGATGGTCGAGAGTCCGGGCCGCAGCGGCGACAGCGACCCGCCGCCGGCATCCAGCACGACCCGCACCGGAACCCGCTGCACGATCTTGGTGAAGTTCCCGGTCGCGTTCTCCGGCGGGATCACGCTGAACACGGCGCCGGTGCCTGGCGCCAGGCTGGAGAGCCGGCCCTGGAACACGCGTCCGGGGGCGACGTCGGCGACCACGGAGACCTCCTGTCCCGGCCGCATCCTGGCGAGCTGGTCTTCCTTGAAATTGGCATCCACCCAGAGACCGCGCGACGGAATCACCGACAGCAGATAGCTCGCCTGCGACACGTAGGTGCCGACCCGCGCCGCCCGGTTGCCGACATAACCGTCGATCGGCGAGCGGATCTCGGTATAGCCGAGATTCAGGGCGGCGGTCCGAAGTTCGGCGGCGGCGATGTCGACGTCGGCCTGGGCCTCGGCGATCCTGGCCGCCAGCACGTCCAACTGGCCGTGTGCCGCCTCCAGCGCCGACGACGCGCCACGCACCGACGCCGCCGCTTCCAGGTCGGTTGCACGGGTCCGCTCCGCGTCCTGTCGCGATCCAGCAGGGCCGAGCGCCAGCGCGGCATAACGGGCGCCGTCGGCGTGCGCATAGGCGAGCCTTGCGGCCGCCGATTGCAGGTCGGCGTCGCGGTTGCGGATCGTCGCCTGCTGCTGCCGGTCCTCGGCCTGCAGGCCGAGCAGCGCCGCGCGCTTCGCCGCGAGCGTCGCCTGCGCGCGATCGACCACCGCCTGGAAATCGCGCGCGTCGAGACGCACCAGGAGCTGGCCGGCCCGGACATGGTCGTTGTCGCCCACGGCGATCGCGCCGACAAAGCCGGCGACGTGGGGCGCGATCGTCGTCACCTCGCCGCCCACGTAGGCGTCGTCGGTGGACTCGATGAAACGACCGTTTGTCCACCAGCCGTAGCCATACCAGCCGGCGCCGAGCACGCAGGCGACGCCGGTGGCCAGCATCGCCGCCCGCCGCTTGCCGACCCGGGGGCCCGATCCCGCAGCGAGATCGCGCCCGACCGGCATGGACTCGCGGGCCGAGGCGGCGGCACTCACGATGCCGTCTCCGGCGCCGGATCGGAGAGCGCATAGCGCCGGCGCAGCCGGTCCCCGGCGGCCGGGCCGGCCGCGGCACGGAACGCCGCCGGCGTCATCTGCTTGCCGCTGATCCTGTCGACCAGAACCGGCTCCGCCTTGGCGCCGGTCTCTCGGTCGAGCAGCACAAGGCTTTCGCCCTCCGGGGCGAAATGGCGGTTGCCCCAGGCGATCATCGCCCACAGCACCGGCTGGAAATCACGGCCGCGCTCGGTCAGCAGATACTCGTCGCGCGGCGGCCGGACGCTGTAGCGTCGCCGCTCCAGCAGCCCGGCCTCGACCAGTCCGGCGAGGCGCCGCGTCAGCATGTTGGGCGCGATGCCGAGGCTCTTCTCGAACTGGTCGAACCGGGTAAGCCCGCCCAGCGCATCGCGCAGGATCAGCATGCTCCACCATTCGCCGACCCGGTCGAGGCTACGGGCGATCGGGCACTGCGACCCGGCAAGGCTCGTGCGATGCATGACCATCCCTGTTACTTGCATGACGCAAGCTACATAGGCGGGTGGCTTTCAGGATGCGAGTCTCTTGAGGGTGCTCAGTCCCGCGTCCCCATCCACGGCGCCTGCGCCGCGTCGCTGTGGCCGAACGACGGCAACCGCTGTTCGAGCTGCTCGACCGTGTCGATGGACAGCCGGTCGAGCAGGCCGCGCGTCACCAGCGTCGGCGGCACCGTGATGTCGTGGCCGGGATCCTCGCCCGCCAGCAGCATCGCGCCGGCGCGCTCGCAGTCCTCCGGGACTGCGGGCGCCGGGCGCGCGCCTGCCGACGGCTCTGGTCACGCTGCTCTGCTGACGCTGGTGCGGCTCCTGGCTCGCAACGCTGCCCTCGAGGCCATGCGTGCAGAGCCCTCCCCGGCGTCGAACTCCAACGAACGTCCGTGATGACTGTCACCACCATGGGCCTGCCGCCGATGCCCAAGTCAACAAGCAGAACGACCCGTCGCGTAACCTCAATCACGCGTCGCGGTGGTTCAGTTCGAAATGAGGTCCTTGATTCGATTGGCCAGCGCGTCGATCGCGAAAGGCTTGGTCATCACATGCATACCTGGATCGAGATGGCCGTGGCTGAGCACGGCATTCTCGGCATAACCCGTGATGAAAAGCACCTTGAGATCCGGCCGCGCCACCCGCGCCGCGTCGGCAACTTGCCGGCCATTCATGCCGCCCGGAAGCCCCACATCCGTTACCAGCAGGTCGATCCGCGCATCCGATCGCAACACGTGCAACCCAGCCGCCCCGTCTGCCGCCTCGATCGCGTGGTATCCCAGCTCCTCCAGCACCTCGGCCACCAGCATGCGGATCGTCGGCTCGTCGTCGACGATCAGAACCGTCTCCCCGTCTTCCGCCCGGGCGACGTCGATCGGTTCGGCCGGAGCCTCGTTGGCCTCGGCGGCGCCCTGGTGCCGCGGCAGATACAAACAGACCGTCGAGCCCTGCCCGATCTCGGAATAGATCCGCACCTGCCCGCCTGACTGCTGCGCGAACCCATAAATCATGGAGAGACCAAGACCAGTCCCCATACCGATCGGCTTGGTGGTGAAGAACGGATCGAACGCCTTCTCCATCACGTCGCGGCTCATGCCCGTGCCGGTATCCGACACGCACATCGAGACATACTGGCCGGAAGACATGCCGCGGGCCTGTGCAGTGCGCTCGTCCATCCACCGGTTCGCGGTCTCGATCGTAATTCTGCCACCATCGGGCATCGCATCGCGCGCATTGATGCACAGATTGAGCAGCGCATTCTCCAACTGGCTGCCATCCACCAGCGTCGGCCACAGCCCGGCGGCGCCGATCAGCGGCTCGACCTCGATAGCCGGCCCGACGGTGCGCCGGATCAGATCCTCCATCCCCTGCACCAGGCGGTTTACATCGGTCGGTTTTGGATCGAGCGTCTGTCGGCGCGAGAACGCCAGAAGGCGATGCGTCAGCGAAGCCGCCCGTCTCGCCGCACCTTGGGCGGCCGTGACATAGCGATCTATCTCACTGATCCGCCCTTGGGCCACACGGGCCTGCAACAGCTCAAGGCTGCCGGTCACACCGGTGAGGAGATTGTTGAAATCATGCGCAAGACCGCCGGTAAGCTGACCCACCGCCTCCATCTTCTGGCTCTGCCGCAGGGCCTCCTGCGTAGCGGCTAGGGCGTTTTGCGCCTGGATCCGCGGCGAGATGTCTATGGCATGGTGGAAGGCGCCGACGACGATCCCCTGCTCATCGCGAAGCGGATTGTATGTCACTTCCCAGAACGGCTTGGACAAATCCGGATCGCCGAACTCCTCAGTGACCGTGAAAGATTCGCCGGTCAGCGCCCGTTCCATGAAACCGCGCATGACTTCCGCCTGCCCCGGTAGGAACAGATCGGGAAATACCTCGCCAACCCTCACCTGATGGGCATATATGCGGAAGAAATGATCGCTATGTGCCTTGTTGAAGGCTGTCAGACGACACTCGGTGTCGAACGCGCAGATAGGCGCACTATCAGATTGCACAATACTTTCGTATAAACGGAGCATAGCCGAGTGCTCTGTAATCTGCTCTTCCAGCGTCTTGTTCAATCGACGAGTGGATTCAGCTTCTGCCAGCAGTTGATCTGCGTCGAGATGAAAAGCGATGAGTTGAGCAAACAGACGAAACGTCCCGACGATTTCCGGCGTATTAACTTTGGCCGGTTGAGGGTCGATCGCACACAATGTTCCAAAGAATTCGCCGTCCTTTCGGAGAATCGGCACTGAAACATAACTCTGAAATCCATAGAGCGCCGGGGTGGGATGTCGGCAGAATTCTTCGTCCTGGGAAACATTGTTGATGAAGATGGGGAGCTTGCCGTTGCGCACCTGCCTGCAGATCGTCGTTTCGACATCCAACTCGCCACCGGGCCGAAGGCCAAAGGCGATCTGATCTCGAGATTGGCAGATAATCCAGCGATCGTCGGTGACGCGGGCGACGGCGGCAAATCCCATCCCGGTCGTCCGACACAACACATCCAGGATCAGCGGGACAGCCTCAATCCGAGAAACCGCGTCCAACTCGTCTTGAAAGTCGTGTCTGGTCAAGACGGGTCACCTTTCGATCGATGGCTTGGACCGCGACATTGGCGCCAGCGTCCGGTAGGGACGTGGTGTTAGCCGCAGCCTAGGCCGAAGATCGGCGGCCGCGCGAATGCGACGGGCGCCGGACAGGGCCTCGCTGGATCAACGTCGACGCGCTCGGTCCGATTTCGAGAGACACCATCAGTGTCGCGCACAGCGGTTCGTCTGATGATTTCCCTACTCTTTGGCCTTCGCGAGGTGATCGCCTTCGCCATCCGCAGCCTTCTTGCACTCAAACTTGCCGTGCTTCGTGTGCCCAAAAAGCTTGTCGCCCTGGACGTGGTAGGCCTTGCTCCGTGTGTTGACCCAAACGGCCGTGTCGCCCGGGCAGCTGATCGTCGGCGTCGAACCGGGGGTGGACGAAGACGCGGACTTCTTCGACCCTATGGCCGCCGCGGTCGGAGCCGCAGATGCCGAGGCCGAGGCCGAAATAAGCGCAGATATGGCCGCTGCGGCGTACGCAAGTCGGTTCATAGGGAATGGCTCCTCGAAAGCAGGCGACATGGCCGGGCTACAAGTTAGCCGCGTCGGGTGAAGCTGTCGCTACCCGTTCCTGCCGGGAGATTACTGGAAGCTCTCGATATCGATCGGTATGGCACCCTCGGGGCCCAGGCGAGATGCAGAGCAAGCAATGCGCCTGCCTATCGTGGTCAGTACCGCCCTCACCGGTCTGCTTTCCCTGTTCGCCCCGGCTTGGCAGCACAGCGCGAGCGCGTATTTCAGGTGTGAGACATAAAGAGTGTCGACACCCTTCCGAGTCTGAGACGCTTTGGGCTTGACATAGGGGGCGGTCAGTCACGCCACCGGCACGAAGCGTTCGGGCCGCGACGAGTGAGCGCAACGGCAGGATTCTGTGACACGACAGCAAAATCGCAAGCATTCAAATCCAGGTGAAGCAGGGTCTTCATCACGATCCCGCGATATTCAGGAAGAAAAGCTATTTTTGGAGCAGCATTAGCGTTGACGCGTGGTTCTGCGAATACACCAAACAATACGAAGGGGAGACACGCGAATGGCTCTGGGGCTAAGAGGCGCTTTTACAATACTGACGGTGACCTTGAGTGGCTGCGCGCTCAGCAATGCCACGCCGCCCTCGGTGGACGTCATGGACGGCCACCTCGTCGGGTTTGGGCTGACCGAGCAGGAATTGGCACTGACGCTGTGCGTGACCAATCCAAATAGGGTGGCGCTTGATTTTAAGCGTGTGACGGCGGACCTCGACGTCGCGGGAGCGCCGATTGCTTCCGGCCAGAGCGATCTGGCGGTTCAACTGCCGCCGCTTACGTCCACCCCGGTGCCGTTCACAGTAGTAACGACGGTGCGGAACCTGGGTCCGCAATTGCTCGGGATCCTGAACACCGGAAGCGTGGAGTATCGGGTGCACGGAACCGTCACGCTAACGGGCGCACTCGGCGTCGCGTTGCCTTATTCACGGTCTGGACGTCTGGATCCGGTGGCGGATGGGATCCGGCTCGCCGCCACGACGGATCCGACAGGGTCGCTGGCCGGAACCCCTTCACCCTGCGCCTCCTCAACATAGTGCCGACCGAATTTTGGTCCTGTCTCCCAGAACGGTCCTGGGGGACAACGACCTCATTAGCCGCACGATCGCCGAGAATTAATCATCGCGAAGATTGGGCCCGGACGGGTTGCTCGGCGTCATGTCGTCGGGCCAAGGAAGCGTCGGTAACAACATCCGAGGCGGCCACGAGGTATAGCGGGGCAACAAGGCGGCGCTGAACCAGTATATGCGCAGCTACGCCGCCCGTCATACCGGCGAACCCCGAGCCATGACGCTGCTGGCGCCGGGGTGGATACGCACGGCACTGGGTGGTCCGGCGGCGACGTTCGTCGTGGGGGAAAGCATCCCGAAGATCGTGGACGTGCTGCTGGATCACCAGGCCAGGCCGAGGCTGCGTTTCTTGGATCGCTTCGGCAAAGCCGCCCGGCGACCTCCAACGCAAGACGGCGTCGCGATCCTGTATGGATCCGGCGCCGTTTCTGACTTGTTTGTTGGTTCGGTGAAAGTGGTTGCGGGGACAGGATTTGAACCTGTGACCTTCAGGTTATGAGCCTGACGAGCTACCGGGCTGCTCCACCCCGCGTGGGTGATGGTTGTGTGTGTGTGATTGGGTGCCTTGGAAGACCTGGCG
>CAIMSN010000079.1 GCA_903844135.1 uncultured Rhodospirillales bacterium
AGCCAGCACCACGTCGGTCTCGCGCAGCACGCCGAGATCGCCGTGGCTGGCCTCGGCCGGATGCAGGAAATGGCTCGGCGTGCCGGTCGAGGCCAGGGTGGCGGCGAGCTTCTTGCCGACATGGCCGGACTTGCCCATGCCGGTGACGACCACGGTGCCGCCGGCCCATTCGATCAGGTCGGCGGCGCGCGCGAAGGCCTGCGCCAGCCCGGACTCCAGCGTCGCGGCCAGCGCGTCGAGCCCGTCGCGCTCCAGCCTGAGCGTGCGCGCCACGCTCTCCCGCGCCGTGGCCACCGCCTGCGGATCGGGCTCGGTCATGGCGCCTCGCCCAGCAGCAGGCGCGCCCTGGCCAGATCGTCCGGCGTATCCACGCCCAGCGGCACGTCGTCGACCAGCACCGCGTCGATGCGCATGCCCGCCTCCAGCGCGCGCAACTGCTCGAGCTTCTCGCGCCGCTCCAGCGGCGACGGCGGCAGGGCGACGAACCGCTCCAGCGCCGCACGCCGCCAGGCATACAGGCCGATATGGTGATAGAGCGGCCCCTCGCCCCAGGGCGCCCTGGCGCGGGAGAAATACAACGCGCGGAACCGGCCGGGCGCCCGCTCGCTGCCGACCAGCTTGACCACGCTCGCTGCCCGCGCCTCGTCCTCGCCGCGGATCAGCGCCACCGGGGTGGCCAGATCGACCGCCGGATCGTCGAGCAGCGCCGCCGCCTGAACACTGACGTCGGGTGCGACGCTCGGCAGGTCGCCCTGGAAATTGATCACCACGTCGTGGCGCCGCTCCGGGTCGAGCCCGGCCAGCGCCTCGGCGATGCGGTCGCTGCCGGACTGGTGGTCGGCGCGGGTCAGCACCGCGCGGCCGCCGGCGCGCTGCACCGCCTCGGCGATCGACGGATGATCGACCGCCACCACCACCGGCCCGAGCCCGGTCTCCATCGCCCGCCGCCAGACATGCACGATCATCGGCTCGCCGGCGATCAGCGCCAGCGGCTTGTTCGGCAGCCTGGTCGAGCCGAGGCGCGACGGGACGAGGACGATCGGATGCATGCGGCGGGGCGTCCGGTCAGACGGCCTTGGTCAGACGGTCGTAGCGCATCAGATCGGCGATCAGCGGCTCGAAATCGCGCAGCGCGATCATGTTCGGACCGTCCGACGGCGCATGGTCCGGATCCGGATGGGTCTCGATGAACAGGCCGGCGACGCCGACCGCCACCGCCGCCCTGGCCAGCACCGGCACGAAGCCGCGCTGTCCGCCGGAACTGTCGCCCTGGCCGCCGGGCTGCTGCACCGAATGGGTGGCGTCGAAGATCACCGGCGCGCCGAAGCCGGCCATCACCGGCAGGCCGCGGAAATCCGACACCAGCGTGTTGTAGCCGAACGAGGTGCCGCGCTCGGTGGCCATCACGTTCGGATTGCCGGTGGCGGTCACCTTGGCGATCACGTTGCGCATGTCCCAGGGGGCGAGGAACTGGCCCTTCTTGACGTTGACGACGCGGCCGGTCTCCGCCGCCGCGATCAGCAGGTCGGTCTGGCGGCACAGGAAGGCGGGGATCTGCAGCACGTCCACCACCTCCGCCACCACCCGGCAATGGTCGCGCTCGTGCACGTCGGTCAGCACCGGCAGGCCGAGCTCGGCGCGGATGTCGGCGAACACACCCAGCGCCGCGTCGAGCCCGACGCCGCGGGCGCCGGACAGGCTGGTGCGGTTGGCCTTGTCGTAGGAGCTCTTGAAGACGATGCCGATGCCGAGACGCGACCCGATCTCGCGCAGCGCCTGCGCGCATTCGAACGCGTGCGCCCGGCTCTCGAGCTGGCACGGCCCGGCGATCAGCGCGATCGGCAGGGCGTTGCCGAACGCCACCGCGCCGGCATGGACCACCTGATTGGGCGCCACGGCGCCCCGGCTCGGTCCAGGCTGGGTCGAATCTGGTGTCACGGCAGGGCTCTCCCGGAGCGGCAGGCGGGCGGGGGACAGACTGGCCCCGCCCTGGAGGGCGCCGTCCGCGGCGGGCCGGCCCGGACCAGCCTACACCCGGATGCGCGCGCCCGAAACGTGCCCGACCTCGGACCAGCTCCTCGCGCCGCGCAGGAAGCGCCTGGGGGTGACGCGGCGCGGCGCCAGGATGATCCGCAGCGCCGGCGCGTCGGCCTCGGCGCTCACCCGATGCATCAGGCCCGGGCCGACGATCGCCACGTCGAGCGAGTCCAGCTCCAGGCTCTGCACCGACAGACCGGCGGAGGCGGCGAACCGCGCCGCTTCCGCGGCGCCCTCGCGGGTCCAGCGCGACAGGCCGTTCGAGCCGAATTCCGGCAAATCGTGGCTGTCGCGCACGCAGTCGAGCCGAATTGTGCCGTTCGGATTGCCGATATAGACCGCCAGGCACTCGGCCGGCGACGGCAGGTCCTCGATGCTGGAGGCCTGGAGATAGTCCTGCGCGCCGCTGATCAGGTCGAACCGGTAGGCGACCGGATGATCGTCCAGCACCGCACGCAGCACACGCACGAGCTGCTCGCGGAACAGCAGCGCCGCCATCACGGTCAGCGCGCTGGTGTGGTGGTTCTCGTCCTCGGCCTGTTCGACGTTGCTGGCGATCCGGAACGCGGCGAGGTCGCGGGAGGCGACGCCGTTCGGCGCCAGCGCGTTGTGCAGCACCACATGACCGTCGCGGATCAGCCCCTGCAGCGCCGGCTGCAGATCGGCCGGCGAATTGCCGACCGCGACCCGCCCGGCGAGAAGCTGCGGCGCATCCATGCGGTCGGTCCAGAGGCCGCCGAGCACCGAACGGTTGCGGCCGGCGCCCTGGTAGCCGGACAGCACCTTCTCGACCAGGTCGCGATAGCCGTCGCCGAGCTGCGGCATCGGCAGCAGCAGGTCGACATCCTCCGGCTTGAGGGTGACGTAGGGCAGGTAGCTCGGCTCGATCACACGATCGAACCTGATCTCGAAGCCGCATCGTCCGTCGCCGAACCCGACCTGCTCCAGGTCGCTGCGATAGCCGTCGGCGACGCCCTCGCCGATCAGCTCCTGATGCAGGAAGGCGCGCACCACGGGGCGGGCATGATAGTCGGCCCCATACAGCCAGCCGGCGGCGCCCTCGCTGTCGAGCCGGTCGACGGCGCCGCGAATCATCACTCCGTTCATGCATCAACCCCTGCGCACTCGGCGGCACGTTAGTCCGGATCGCGCCCCTTCCTCAAGGCATAACGCTATCGTAAAGATCGAGATGGGCGTCGAGCATCTGGGATGCGGTCGGCGGCGGCCGCACGCCGGCGGTCAGCGCGGCCAGCAGGCCGGGCCTGGTGGCGAGATCGGCCAGCATCTCGGCGAGACTGGCCGGCCGGCTCACCTCGAACTGCAGCCCGTTCACGCCATGGACGATCTTCTCCGCCATGCCGCCGATATTGGAACAGATCACCGGCTTGCCGTTGGTGAACGCCTCCTGGATCACCACCGGAGAATTCTCCCACCAGGTCGACGGGATCACCATCGCGTCGATGCGCTGCATCAGGGCGTTGACCTGGGAATTGTCGTAGGCGCCGTGGAACACGACGTTCTCGCCCGCCTCCTCCAGCGCCTCCGTGACCACCTTCTGGAACTCGAGCGGCTGGCTGGAATAATCGCCGTAGATCTCGATCACTAGGTTGTCGATGCCCATCACCTTGAGCCGGCGCGCCGCATCCATCAGCACGGTGATGCCCTTGAGCGGCGACATCTGTCCGAAGAAGCCGATCTTGAGCGGCCGGGCCGCGGACGGCCTGCGCGGTCCGGCGGCGGCGTTGCGGGCTGCCGTGAAAGCGGGGGCGAGAGCAGGGGCGGCGCCGGGCGCGAACATCGGCGGCCGCACCGACCGCGTCCCGTCGCGCTCGGCCACGCTTGCCCGGCCGCCTGACGCGCCGGGCCCCTCCGCCGACCGCTCGTCCCACTGCTCGGCGAACGGGCTGCCGGTGCGGTCCGGCGGCATGTTCTCCAGCACCGCCAGCCGGGAGTCCGGCAGGCCCCAGGCGCGGAACCGCTCGGCCAGGAAGTGGCTGGGCGAAATGAACAGGTCGACGTCGGCGAAGAACATCTGCAGATAGCGCTTGCGCAGGAAGAAATCGCGCTCGCCATATTGCGGGAAGCAGGCGGCGCAGGCGGCGGTGGTCTCCTTCTCGCACAGCCTGAAGCTGACGGTCTTCATCATCTGCCCATGATGGTTGCAGATCGCCAGATACTCGTGGAGGCTGAGCACGATCTTCGCCTGCGGCCAGCCGCGCCGGATCGCCGCGAACATCTCCACCCCGAACCGCACGAAATGATGGCTGTGGACGATGTCGGGCTTCAGCTCGGCGACGAGCTCCTCGATCACCTTGGGAAACTGCGGATCGGGATTGGCGAACTTGAAATAATCGAACGGCGCGTTCGGGTGATAGACGTAGTCGTCCGGCCCGTACGGCTGGGTCAGGGTGGCGCCGAGCCGGGCCTCGCTCTTCGGACTGGAGCAGCCCAGCAGCCACGCCTTGCCGCCGCGCGCCTTCAGCTCGCGGAACAAGGTGAAGGCGGAAATCTCCGCACCGCCGCGGGTCAGCTTGGGGTGCGAATGCGTCATCACCAGGACGCTCGGCACGCGGCGCTCCCCGGGACTGGCGATCGTGCGCGCGGCGCTCACGACTGGCTTCCGGCCGGCATCCGCACCGCGTCCGGCGCGACCCACGGATCGGTCCGCCTGGTCCAGCGATTCTGGAAGCGCCAGGCATTGTACAGCGTCAGGTTCAGGCGCCACGAGGATTGCTGTCCGCCCTGCGACTGCCGCTCGAGATGATACAGCCGCGCCCGTCGATCGACCACGCAGATCCGTCCCATCGCCTGCGCCTTGCGGCACAGATCGACATCCTCGAAATCGCCGATCACGTAGCCCTCGTCCAGCCCGCCCACCTGCCGCGCCAGGTCGGTCGGCATCAGCAGGCAGGCGCCGGTGATCGCCTCGACCTCCTCGATCCCGTCATCGTCGGCGGGGTATCGTCCCTTGCGCGGATGCAGGCTGAAGGTCCAGCCGGCGAATTCGGGCAGGATCTCGTACGAGCAGCCCTCGTGCTGCACGGTCTCGTCCTCGAACAGCAGCAGCGCGCCGACCACGCCGATCTCCGGCCGGGAGGCGGCGGTCTCGACCATCCGGTCGAGCCAGTCGGCGGTCTTGGGGAACACGTCGGAATTGAGGAAGCAGACGAACCCGCCGCGCGCCAGCGACAGGCCGACATTGTTGGCCGGCGCGTAGCCGACATTGGCGTCGAGCGCCACCAGACGGAACGGCAGCCGGAAGCGCGCCAGGCACGAGGTCGCCAGCGCCTCGGTGGCGCGCAGCAGGGTCGGATCGTCCAGCACGTAGATGATCTCGTGGTCGCGGCCGAGCGTCCGTGAAAAGAACGCAAGCTGCAGTTCCATGAAATCGATCCGGCCATAGAGCGGAACGATGATCGAGCAGACCGGCTGCGCCGGCCCGTCGCCGAACGCCATCTCCTTGTAGCCCACCGGGCTCTGCAGCCGGAACGCGTTCATCGCCGAGACCGCCGGCCCCAGCACGTGATCGTAGGCATGCTCCAGCGCCTCGTAGCGCAGTTCGAGATGGCCCAGCGTGTCCTTGATGGTGTCGATGCCGGCGCTGCGCACCTGCGCCACGCGCTTGAAGCCGATCTCGCCGCTGCGACTCTGGACCTCGAAATAGACGATCTCTCCCGCCTGATAGACACAATCGACGAAGGCGAGGAACCCGCACAGATCGGTCAGGCCGCCGAACTGCCGGGAGAAGCCTTCGCGCACGTCGGGACGGGCGATCGCGATCCAGCGCGACGGGTCGAGCGTCCGGCTGACGGAACCGCAGCGCAGCTTGATCGAGGCGATGGTCTTGAACGGGTCGATCATCCAGCCGCGCAGCAGCAGCCCGCCCGGCGGGCACAGCGACGCGGAATCCAGTTCCAGGAACACCGGCGGCTGCAGCGTGTCGAGCGTGTCGTGCCCGGAGAAGGTCGGACGGCTCAGCAGGCGCAGCAACTGCGCGCGCCGGCCGGAGCGCATCGCCGTGGTGACCAGCGCCTTGGCGCGGGCGATCCCGTCCGCCTCGGAGAGATGTTCGAGCGGCTCGGACGGGGTCAGCCGGAAGGCCTGTCCGTCCCGCGACAGGATCGCATCCTGGAACCCGTCGGCGCGCAGCATGCCGCCGGGCACGAACAGGATCATGCCGAAGCCGATCTTGCGGACGTCGGCACGCGGAAAGGCGATCGCGATCGCATCGGCGTCGACGGTCTTGTCGCCGAATTCGAGCACGCAGCGCGGCGGCGCGTCCTGGTCGTCCCAGCCGAGATCGATCCAGCCGCCGCCGATCCAGCCATCGAGGCTCGGCGCGTAGCAGAGGAAATCGATGCAGCCCTGGCTCGAACCGATCGCGGGATGCATCACCGACATATCTTCAGACCACCCTTGCCGCCGACCCATGGCGCGATGAAACGATACCAAACCGGCCCGCGGTTTGGAACAGCCGGCGGCTCAGCCGTGACCGAAGCGCGGCGCCGGCCGGACCGAGCCCAAGTCCGAGACTGCGTCCGAAGCCGAGGCCGAGGCCGAGGCGGGCAACAGCGAACGGTAGAGACGCAGATGCGAGTCGAGCGGCGCCTCGCCGTCCCAGCGCGTCCGCGCGGTCGCGCCCAGCGCCGCGACGCGCGCCGGATCCGCGGCCAGGCCGGTCAGCGCATCCGCCAGCGCGCGCGCGCTGCCGACCCGGAAATGCACCCCGGTCTCGCCGGGCGCCACCTTCTCCGCCATGCCGCCGATATCGGAGCACACGACGGCGCGGCCGTTGCGGAACGCCTCCTGGATGACGACCGGCGAATTCTCCCACCACACCGACGGCACCACCACCAGATCGATCCCCTGCATCAGCGCGTCCACCTCGGCATTGGCGTAGGCGCCGTGGAACGCGACGTTGCTGCCGGCCTTGCCGATCCGCTCGAGGAACTCGGCCTGGAACGCGGCGGGCTGGTTGGTGTGGTCGCCATGGATCGCGAACGCGATGTCCGCGCGACCGTCCTGCTCGAGCAGCTCCGCCGCGCCGAGCAGCACCGAAATCCCCTTCAGCTCCGAGATCTGGCCGAAAAAGCCGATCCGCAGGCTGGCGGCAGCCCGCGTGTCCTCGACCCGGGAGACGGCCGCGTGAGGAAGCAATGGGGCGGCGCGCGGCACGTTCTCGATCACGCTGACCTTCTCCGCCGGCAGGCCCCAGGCGATGTAGCGTTCGGCGAGGAACCGGCTGGGGGCGACGAAGTGGTCGACATAGGCCAGGAACCGGTCGGCATACAGACGGCGCAGGAAGAAATCCGCCGGTTGCGCCTCGGGAAAGCAGCGCGTGCAGGCGACCGGATCGGCGCGGTGGCACAGCGCGCCGGCCTGGCGGGTCACCATCTGGCCCTGCTGGTGACAGATCGCCAGGAACTCGTGCAGCGTCAGCACCAGTTGCGCATCGGGCAGCGTGTCGCGGACATGGAAGAACGTCTCCATGCCGAAATTGACGTAGTGATGGAAATGCACGATCTGCGGATCGAGCTTGCGCAGCAGCGCGCGGAGATCGCGCGGATAGGCGGTGTCGCGATTGGCGAACCGGAACCCCTCGAAATCGCCGACGGTGTAGAGATAGTCGTCGTCGGCGAACGGCTGGGTGATGGATTGGCCGGGCCGCACATAGGACTGGCCGCGCGTGCAGCCGAGATACCAGGCCGCCCAGCCCGGCTGGTCGCGCACCCGCTCGAACAGACCGTGCGAGGCGATCTCCGAACCGCCATTCTGGACCATCGGATGGCTGTGCGACGCGATCAGCACCCTGGCGCCGGGCGGTGCTGCGCCGGCATCGTGGGGAGCGGTCTGGTCAGGCATCGGTCGACTCCGCCCCGGCCTGCTCGGGGGTGCGTTCGAGCGCGGCAGCCCTTGCCCCCGCCTTGGCATCCGCCTTGGCGTCCTCGGCCAGCCGCTGTGCCCAGCGCCGCTGATGCAGCCAGGCATTGTAGAGGGTGACGTTCATCCGCCAGGGCTCTGCGGCGGAGACCTGGGACTTGCGCTCCAGATGGAACAGCGACACGCCATGGTCGATCGCGCAGCCGACGCCCAGGCCGCGCGCGCGCAGACAGAGATCGGAATCCTCGAAATCGCCGATCACGAACTCCTCGTCAAAGCCGCCGAGCGCCTCGGCCAGCGTGCGCGCCATCACCATGCAGGCGCCGGTGATCACCCGCTCGCGCACCAGCCCGCCGCGCCGCGTCGGCCGGCATCCCTTGCCGGGATGGGTCGGGAACAGCCAGCCGCCGAACTCCGGCAACGCCGCGTAGTCCATGCCCTGGTGCTGGATGCTGCCATCCTCGAACAGCAGCACCGGCCCGACGATGCCGATGTCCGGGGCGCGGTCGAGGTCCGCCACCAGGCGGTCCAGCCAGTCCGGCTGGCGGGGGAAGACGTCGGAATTCAGGAAACACACCATCCGGCCGCGCGCGAGCCCGAGCCCGACATTGCAGGCCGGCGCGAAGCCGAGATTCTCCTCCAGCAGCCTGAGCCGGATCGGCACGCCGAAGCGCCGGTACAGCGAGTCCGCCAGATGCAGCGCGCCCGCCGCCTCCTTGGGGTCGTCGATCACGTAGATCAGCTCGTGCCGGGCGGCGAACCCGCCCTCCATGCCGGACTCGACCCGAGGCTCCACGCCAGAGTCCACACGAGCCTGGGCCAGCAGCGCGACCTGGACCTCCATGAAATCGATCCGGCCGTAGAGCGGCACGATCACCGAGCAGACCGGCTGGTCCGGCGCGCGGCCGAAGGCGATCTCCCGCCCGTGGCGCGGCGCCGCGAGCCGGTCGGCGTTCAGCGAGGTCAAGGTCGGGCCGAGCCGGTCGAAGATCGGCGCCACCTGATCGTAGCGCGGCGAGAGATTGGCCAGCGCGTTGCGGATCGCGCCGAGCCCGTGCAGGCGCGACAGGCGCACGCCGAGATAGCCGACGTCGCCGTGCACGGTCTCGATCTCGACGAAACAGGGTTCGCCCGGCTCGATGCAGTCCTGCACCGGCAGGATGAAGCCGCACCGCACCTGGCGGCTGCGCAACTGCTCGCCGTATTTCGCCAGCACGTCCGGACGGTCGAGCCGGATCGCCTTCTCGACGTCGAGCGGCGTCGAGCGGCCGCCGCTGCGCAGGCGGATCGCGCGCACCACGCGCGGCGCGTGCATCAGCCAGCCATTCAGCAGCATGTCGGTCTCGCCGGTGGCGACCGCCTCGTCGATCCGGAACGCGACCTGGCCCTCGAGACGGTCGAGCGTGTCGCGGCCGTCATAGACCGGCCGGTCGAGCAGCAGCCGGAATCGCTCCGAGCCGATGCCGCCGGGCGCGAGGCGCTGCGCGCGCAGCCGGTCGATCAGCGCCCGGTTCGACGACAGCTCGGTACCCTGGGTGGTGTCGAGCCTGACGGTGCCGAACTCGCCGGCGATCTCGGCGAAGATCAGCCGGCCGAGCGATTCGTCGGACGCGGGCAGGTGGATGGCGACGCCGCTGCCCAGGGTGCCGAGATCGTCGCGCAGGGTCCCGGCGACCAGCCCCTCGCCGGCGCGGACGCCGCGCTCGAACTGCAGCTTCACCTGGCGATAGCCCGGCAGCATGTCGGTCGACGCGACCGGTGCCCAGCCGCACAGCAGGTGGCTGCCGGTCGCGTCGGCATGGCCATGGACGTCGACGCAACCGCTCATCGACCGGCGTCCCGTCCAGGACGGGCTGTCGAGGAGCCGGCTCTCTGGGCGACCGGCACCCGCCTAGCCCTCGTTGCCGTAGCCGTTCGGATGCGCGCGCCGCCAGGCCAGGGCGGTGGCGACGATGTCGTCGAGCGCGGTGTAGCGCGGCGTCCAGCCGGTCTCGTCGCGGATGCGGGCGGCGCTGGCGACCAGGATCGCCGGATCGCCGGGCCGGCGGTCGACGATCCGCATCGGCACCGCATGCCCGCTCACCCGCTCGACGCTGCGGATCACCTCCAGCACGGAATGGCCGGTGCCGCTGCCCAGATTGTAGGTGACGCTGCCGTCGTCGAGGCGGCCGAGCGCCGCCAGATGCGCCTGCGCCAGGTCGGAGACATGCACGTAGTCGCGGATGCAGGTGCCGTCGGCGGTCGGGTAATCGTCGCCGAACACGACGATCTCCGGCCGGAGCCCGAGGGCGGCGTCGATCACCAGCGGGATCAGGTGGGTCTCCGGGCGATGATCCTCGCCGGACCGCCCGTCCGCATCGGCGCCGGCGGCGTTGAAGTAGCGCAGGCAGGCGTAGCGCAGGCCATGGATCCGGTCCGCCCAGAGCAGCGCCCGCTCGATCATCAGCTTGCTCTCGCCGTATGGCGAGCCGGGATCGATCCTGGTCTGCTCGGTGATCGGCGTGGTGTCGGGATTGCCGAACAGCGCCGCGGTCGAGGACAGGATGAACCGGCCGACGCCGTGCCGCACGCAGGAGTCGATCAGCCCGATGCCGAGCCCGGCATTCTCCTGCAGGTAATGGAACGGACGCTGCATGCTCTCGCCGACCAGGGACAGCGCCGCGAAATGCAGCACCCCGTCCCAGCCGCCCTCGGCGAGGGTGGCGTCCAGGGTCGCGGTATCGGCGAGATCGGCCTCGATCAGCCTGACCGTGGCGGGGAGCGCCTCGCGGTGGCCCTGTCGCAGATTGTCGTAGACGACGACCTCGTCGCCGCGATCATGCAGGGCCCAGACGACGTTGCTGCCGACATAGCCCGCTCCTCCGGTGACGAGAAGTCTCACGCTCTGCGTCGTCCTTCTGCCGGGATTGACCACTTTGTTACGATATTTATGACCCAACGCCGGCGCCCGGTCGAGACCGTTCGTCATCGCCCGGTCCGGCTGGCTCCCCCGGCTGGCTCCCCCCGCTAACTGCCGGTGATCGCGCCGGGCGCAAGGTGAGACAGGCCGAGCAGCGTGATGGTGGCGCCGTCGGACAATGTCAGGGTGGTTCCGGAGGTGCTCGAGACCTGGCTGGCGGCCAGGGCCTGCGCGGCGCCGGCGCCGTAGCCGTCGAGCATGATCTGGTCCTTGCCCGGATCGAAGCCGCTGAGGGTCAGCATCGCCCGCGCCGACAGGCCCGCGGTCAGGCTGACGATCTCGCTGCCGGCGCCGTCGATCAGGGTGGCGTGGCTGGCGGCCTGGACCAGGATGGTCTCCGCGCCGGATCCGCCGGCGACCGTGGTCTGGCCGGTGCCGAGCTGCACGTGCAGCGTGCCGGATCCGCCGGAAACGCTCATCGCGCCGCCGCCGCCGAACACCGCCTCGGCGCCGGCGCCGGCCTGGACGACCGCCACGCCGGACCCGGACGTCGGGCCCTGGATAAATGATCCATCGGCGCCGACCACGGTGTCGCCGCCGCTGGCGACCATCACCGTGCCGAGACCGGCGGCGCCCTGGAGCAGGCTGTGGCCGCCGCCGACCAGCGTGTCGTTGCCGCCGGCGGCGATCAGCGTGGTCGGACCGGAGCCCGCGACCAGGAGCGAGCGGCCGCCGGTGCCGGCGGTGAAGCTGCCGCCGCCGGCGCCGCCGCTGACGGTGTCGGCGGCGCTGCTGCCGCCCAGGAACTGGAACGACTGGGTGCCGGACGCCAGCACCGACCCCGACCCGGCGGAGATGGTGTCGCCGAGGCCGGCCGAGACCGTGGTGGTCGCGGCGCCGGTCCGGATCAGGGTGTCGGCCGGAGCGGACGCGGTGCCGGCCTGGCTGGCGAGGCCGGCATCCTGGACCGCTTGCCCCGGCACGGCGCTCTCCGGCACCGCGCTCGCCGTTGCCGTGCTCGCCGAAGCGCCGGCCACCAGGGCGGTCTGGCCCTGGATGGTGCCGGCGGCGTCGGAGATGGAGAGTGCCAGCGTCGCCGTCCCGGCGGCGCCCGCGACCGGGGCGTAGCGGATGGCGGACAGGCCGGCGTCGATCTGCGCCGCGGTGCCGGACAGGGTGACGGTCGAACCGTCCGCCGACACGCTGCCGGCGCCCGAGGCGAGCGACAGGGTCCCGCCGGCGACGCTGCTCAGCGCCACGGTCGCGGTCTTGATGGTCGCGCTATTGGTGGTGAAGAGCTGCACCCCGGCATAGGGCGAGAGCGAAGCGGTGCCGGCGATTGTCTGGCTCTGACTGACTCCGGTCACGATCATGTCCACCGCGGCGGCGCCGGTATTCTCCAGGCCGGATTCCGCGGTGCTCGGGGTCAGCTTCAGCCCGGCGACGTACTGCGCCACCGCCGGCGCCAGCTCGGCGGTGGGGACGAAGCTGCTGGTCGGGCTGCCCACCACCAGCACCTGGCTCGGCAGCGCGCCGGCCGCCTGCAACTGCGACAGCACCGACTTGGTCTCGTCCAGGAACTGGTTGTCGCCGTAGGCGCGCAGCGTCATCGTCACGCGCAGACCGTTCTGCGTCGCCCATTTGATGTCGTCGACCAGGCTGGTCATCGCCGTCGCCCCGAGCGAGAGCAGGCTGCCGGGCGTGGTGTCGATGTCGATCCCGCCGCCGTAAAGCGCCGCCTGGCGCAGGGTCGCGGTCGCCACCGAGCTCGAGATGTCCAGCACGCTGGACGGGGTGGAGACCACCGGCGCGACGTTCAGCATGCCCAGGCTGCGCGCGTTGTCGACGAAGCTGTCCCAAGAGACCAGGTCGGCGATGGTGAAGTTGGTCGCCAGCGACAGGTTGATATTCGCTTCCGAGGCCGGGAAGCCCTGCCCGCCGACATAGGTGGTGAAGCCGCGGCCGGTCATCACCCCGGTATCCGGGCCCCAGCCGCCCCAGGTCTGGTTGGCCTGCACCGTATTCGGGCCGCCGACGACCATGGCGCTCGACCCGTCCACCACCACGCCCGACGGCAGACCGGTGCCGGACAGGGTGTTGGGGGCGCTCGTGGTCTGCGCCAGGATCTGGCTCAGGATGGCGGCCGGCGTGCCCGATTGCGGGTTGATGCCATAGACCGGAACCGTCGTGGTCGCGCCGGGCGCCAGCGCGTAATAGCCGCTGCTGGCGTCCGTCTGCTGGCTGACGAAGCCGGCGGCGGTCGGGTCGTTGCCGATCTGGTAGCTGCCGGTGGCGTTGCTCAGCACCGTGCCCTCGTACAGGCTCACGGTGCTGCCGGAGGTGTTGGTGAGGGTGACGGTGCCGGTGGCGACCTCGGTCGCGAGCACGCTCGGGCTCGAGCTGGTGATGGTCGCGTCGGCGATCCCGGGGAGCTGGGTGATGGCGTTCGGCGCCACGTTGCCGCGATAGCCGGGAGTCAGCGCCTCGACCGTGAGCGTCAGCGTGCTGCCCGCCGCCACCACGAAGGTGCCGAGCGAGCCGTCGCCGTAGCTGCCGGCGACCCAGTTGGCGTTGCCGGTGCTGCTCTGCACCACCTGGAACTGCACGCTGCCGGCGGTCGTGGCGATCGTGCCCACCGGCACCGAGATCGCGCTGTTTCCGGTGTTGCTGACGGTGATGGTCTGCTGCGCCAGGCCGCTGGCCTCGCTGAAGGTGAACACGCCGGGCGCCGCGCCCGACCAGGTGCTGTGCAGCGCCGCTCCGCCGCCGGCCACGACCGTCGAGACGATGCCGTTATAGTCGTCGACCAGGCCGATATTGCCGGCCGCCAGCAGCGGCGCGGCGATGCTGGCGGACGCATAGCCGATTTCGGTCGCATCGGGCGCGCCGACGAACACCGTGTCGGTGCCGGCGAGTTTCAGCGTGACAGCCCGGGTGGTGCCCTCCAGCGAGAGGGTAAGCGCCTCGGTCGTTCCGGCGGTCGTGCCGGCCGCAACGGTCACCGCGAGGCTACGCAGCGCGCTCTGAAGCTGCGCCGCGGTGCCGGTATCGGTGAAGGTCAGGCCGTCGGCCGATACCGCGCCGCCGCCCCGCGCCACCAGTTGCGCGAGGCCGCTCGGCAGCGAGGCGCTGATGGTCAGAGACAGCGACGGATCGTAGGCGGCGCCGAGCAGCAGGTCCTGGAACGGCAGGTTCTGCACGAACGGCGCGATCGTGCTCGTCACCGGCAGGTTGCCGAAGGAGAGCACGCTCGGCGCGACCAGCGTGATGGTGCTGGTGGCGGAGACGGTCTGCAGCGTGTCAGTGATCGAGACCGTCTCGGTCGCGATGCCGGAGGCGCCGACACCGGGGACGACGAGGAGCTGTCTCAGGAAGGCCTGCAGGCTCGCGGCGGTGCCGGACATCGTGAGCGTCGCGCCATCGGCCGACAGGGTGGCGCCCTGCGTGTTCCAGAACGCCGCCAGCG
>CAIMSN010000080.1 GCA_903844135.1 uncultured Rhodospirillales bacterium
CGCTGCGCGCCGCCTCTGACTCACCAGGACACGTTTCCGACCAGGCTTTCCGGCGGCACGAAGGCTGCGAACATCGGCTCTGGATGGAGTGCCCTGGTGGCCATAAGCGGGCGATCCGCTGTGCTCCGGTGCTCGCGGCCACCAGGCCGCTCCGCTCCGGTGCGCGCGTCTCACCCGCGGCCGGCGGCGCCTCGGCACCGCCTCCGGGTCACCAGGACACGTTTCCGACCAGGCTTTCCGGCGGCACTCTCAATCGTGGATGAAGGTGGCCTGGATCTCGGCGAAGTCGATCCCGAGCTTCGAGCCCCAGGCGCGGTTCATCATCACCTTCGGCGCCACCATCCACTGCCAGTCGTCGAAGGCGAGGGTGTGGTTCGAGCCGCTCTTGGTCAGGTCGAACTCGTAATTCTGGTGGAACGCGTTGCCGGATACGGTGCCGGTCGCCACGCCGACGATCTCCGGCGTGCGCCCGGTCCAGGTCCCGTCCGGATTGCGCACGTAGCGCCAGTCGCGGTCCTGGGTCTTGCCGTCCGAGAACAGATAATGCTCGTGCAGCGTCAGCAGGCTCTTGCCGTCCCAGGTGCCGTTCTCGTCGGCGGTGAACTGACGCACCACGTCGCCGCCGCGCGAGAACACGAAGCCGTAGCCGCGCGAATGACCGCTATAGAATGCGGCGACGTCGAAGACCGGGGTGCGGTCGGCGAACGCGGTCACCGGCTGGCGGGCGCAGGCGCAGAGCAGGGCGACGGCAGCGAGTGTGACGATCGGCGCCGACCGGCGAAGCGGAAATCGGGTCATGGATGTTCCATCGTCTGTTTCCGGAACTACGCGATCCGTGCCTGCACGGATGCAGCCGGCATCGCCTGCGACAGCAGGCCGCCCTGGCGGAGCGGCTGCACCGAAAGCGCCAGCCCGGTCCTGTCGTCGGTCTCGACCAGCAGGCCGCACAGGGTCGCAGCGCCGTCGGCGGGCTGCAGCCGCTCGCCGGGCATCTTGCGCACGAACCGGGCGATCGCCGCCTCCTTGCCCATGCCGATCACGCTGTCATAGTCGCCGCACATCCCGGCATCGGCCTGGAACGCGGTGCCGCCGGCCAGGATGCGATGGTCTGCGGTCGGCGTATGGGTGTGGGTGCCGACCACCAGCGACACCCTGCCGTCGAGATGATGCGCCAGAGCGATCTTCTCGCTGGTCGCCTCGGCATGGAAATCCAGCACGATCGCCGACACCGTCACGCCCAGCCGATGCCGCGACAGCAGGTCGGCGACGCTCCGGAACGGGTCGTCCAGCGCCTCCATGAACAGCCGCCCCATGGCGTTGATCACCAGCGCCTTGCGTCCGTCGGCGAGGCCGACCATCACGCTGCCGGCGCCCGGGGTGCCGGGCGGGAAGTTCAGCGGCCGCACGATCCTGGGCGCCTGGCCGATATGGCCGACCAGCTCGCGCCGGTCCCAGGCATGGTTGCCCAGCGTCAGCACGTCGCAGCCGGCGGCGAACAGGCTGTCGGCCATCGCCGGCGCCAGCCCGAAGCCGTGGCTGGCATTCTCCGCATTGACGATCGCCAGGTCGACCGAAAGCGCGCGGCGCAACTCCGGCAGGCGGGCCTCGACCGCATCCCGCCCCGACCGCCCGACGATGTCGCCCAGAAAAAGGATCCTCACAGCGATACGCCTTCCCCGGCCAGCACCCGCGATTCCGTGACGATCGCGTCGAGCCGCACGTCATAGGGTCCGACCGGCACCCGATCCAGCCTCTGCGACTCGAACCCGAACCCGATCGCCCGTACGCCCTGCAGCGCCTGCAGGGTCCGGTCGTAATAGCCGCCGCCATAGCCCAGCCGCGCGAGGCTCGTGTCCCAGGCCAGCAAAGGCACGAATACGATCTGCGGCACCGCCGCCTCGCCGGTCGGGTGGAGCGTGCCGAAACGGCCGGACACCATCGGCGCTCCAGGAGACCAGCGGCGGAAGCGTAGCGCCTGGCCCCGCCTCGTGGTCTCCGGCAGGACGATCGGATGGCCTCGCCCGGCCAGCGCGGTCCAGGCCGGCACCAGGTCGGGCTCGCCCGGCAGCGGCCAGACGCCGGCGACCACGGCGCCGTCCGGCAGCGACAGCGCCAGGATCCGCGCGATCAGCGACGCAGCGTCGCCCGTGCCGCGTGCGGCACGCAGCAGGACGCGGAGGGCGCGCTTGGCGTCGTCCGGGTCTGCTACCATCGGAGGGAAATGTGCGGAGCCACCATGGCCGTTGGACTGTCAGCCTCCCAGAACCCGCTAGTGCAGGTGGCAACCAGGTAACGCGACCACGGCCGCGACAGTGCCAGTCACCGAGAGAGTGCTTATCGGCTCAGGGGATGAATTGCCTGACGAACCGGGTAGCCCCGCCTTGCCAACTTAGTCACGCTCCAGCGCCATCGCAATGGCCTCGGCCTTCGACGCCAGGCCGGCGACCAGGCGTTCGCGCGCCTGGTTCTCCTCGCGCGCGGCCTCGCCCTCGGCCAGGGCGTCGGTGGTGCCGGACGGCAGCTTCTCCGCGGCGAGGTCGTACAGCTCGTCGGCCATCAGCAGCGCCGCCAACGCCAGCAGGCGCGCCTCGCCGCTCTGGCCGCCGATCGACTTGATCCGCTCGATGCGACGTTCGACCTGGCCGGCCATCGATTGCAGATGATGTTCCTGACCATCCTCGCACCCGACCGCGTAGGCGTAGCCATTAATCTTGACCGTGACCTGCGCCATACGAATCAGTCCTTTGTCGGCAGATCTTCGAGTTCTGCGCGAACGGCGGCGATCAATGAATCGAGCCGTTCGGCCAGGGCGCGCATCTCCGCCTGGCGCTCCGCCTCGCGAGCGGCGGTCTCGCCGGCCGCCAGCTCGGCCGCCTCCTCGCGGCCCTGCGAGTCGGCACGCGCCAGCAGTTCGGCCTCATGCCGCGCCGCCTGCGCGTTCAGCTCCGCCACGCGCAGCGCATCCTGGCGCCGTCCGGCCGCCGCGGCGATCCGCGCCAGCGCCGCGTCCAGCCGATCGATCGCGCCGCCCGGCATGCTCCCGGCCGGCTTCGCGGGCGCGCCGCCGGCGCCCTGATCGCCCGGCTCCGCACGGCCTCGCCAGTGCGGATCCTGCCACTGATCGTGTTCCGCCACGGATCCTCGCTCACATCGGACTTGAACTGTTCGCCCGCAACGACTTGAAGGTCAAGCATGAACCAGGCGACCGGCCCGCACCTGCATCCTCTGCCGCCGCTGCTGGTGGTGCACGATGCGGCCGATCTGCGCACCGCCATGGACGCGGCGATGCGCGCGCGGCTGCCAAGGCTCGGCGTGCTGTCGGCGCCGTCGGCCGGGTGTTTTCTCGGCGCGCCCTGGTGGCGGGCGCTGGTCGCTCTGGCCGCGGCGTCGCCGGCACCGCCCGGTGGGGAAACCCTGGCGCTGATCGACATCCTCGATTGCGGCGACGCCGCCGGACGGGCGCTGGAGGCGCTTCGGCTCGGCCAGCGCGTGCTGGTCCTGGACCGAGCCTGCCCGCAATTCCTGACCGTTCGCGAACGGGCCGCTAGCCTCGGCGCGACGATCCTCGGCGAGCGTCCGCCGGGCCTCGACCTCTCGGAGCACGGCGCCGCGCGTCGCATCGCCGCCTGGCTGGCCACAGGAACGGGGGTCGAAGACAGGGAGATCGGGTGACAAGCGGCGCAGGCTCGGCTACCTCCTGGCCGCCCCATCCCGGCTGCGCAGAGGCATCATGACCCCCAAATGCCGCCTCTACCTGGTGACGCCGCCGGCCCTGGCCCACGCCCTGGCGCCGGCGACCTTCGCATCGTCGCTGGCGGCGGCGCTGGATGCCGGCGATGTCGGCGCGCTGCAGTTGCGGCTCAAGGACGTCCCCGACGACGAGATCCTCCGCACCGTCGACCTGCTGCGCCCGGTGGCGCATGCCCGCGACGTCGCCTTCATCCTGAACGACCGTCCGGACCTCGCCGTGCAGTCCGGCTGCGACGGCGCCCATGTCGGCGCCGGGGACATGGAGGTCGACCGTGCGCGCGCCCTGCTGGGCGGGCTGCAGCTCGGCGCGTCGTGCTACGACAGCCGCGACGCGGCGATGGTCGCCGGCGAGGCCGGAGCGGACTACGTCGCCTATGGTGCGTTCTTCCCATCGTCCAGCAAGGACACCGAGATCCGCGCCGATCCCGAACTGCTGCGCTGGTGGTCGGAGATGATGGAACTGCCGGTGGTGGCGATCGGCGGCATCACCGCCGCAAATTGCCGCCCTCTGGTCGAGGCCGGCGCCGACTTCCTGGCCGTGATCGGCGCCGTCTGGAACCACCCCGAGGGCCCCGCACACGGCGTACGCGCCATGAACGCCGCCATCGCCGGACGCTGACACGCGGAAAGCCTACCGACACCGGTCGAAAACGTGTCGTGGCGAGTCAGAGGCGTCGCACGGCGACGCCGGCCGCGGGTGAGACGCGAGCACCGGAGCGGAGCGGCCTCCAGGCCGTGAGCACCGGAGCGCAGCGGACCGCCCGCTTATGACCGCAAGGCCGCGTTTTCACCCAGGAGAGAGCATGGATTGGGTGACGTAGAGCCGCCCGTTGGCCTGCGGCATGCTCGACATCCAGATCCGGTTGCTTCGGCCGGACGGGTCGGACAGCAGGAGCTGGTTGGTGGACGGCTCGATCGAGACCGTCAGCAGGTCGCCGTCGAGCGTGCGCAGCCCGACCGGGCCGCGCGCCTTGGCGAGCATGCCGCGCAGGGCCTGGTCGGAATAGGCGCCGGGAACGATGGTATAGGACAGGGTCCGGCGCAGCGACGGCAGCATCGCCGGATCCATCAGGTGCCCCGACCGGACGGACTGGGCCTGCTCCATCGACGGGTTGGGGATCGCGAACACGGTGTAGGGTCCGGGCCGCTGCAGCAGCACCAGCAGCCCGGTGTGGTCCAGCGCCGTGGTGTAATCGGCGAGTTCCAGCGAGCCGCGCAGGCTCTCGTCGAGCGGACGGTCGCGGAAGAAGGCGGTGTCCTTGAACACCAGCGTATCGCTGCTGTTGCGGACATAGATCGGATCCTGCCGCGCCTGGCTCTCGCATCCTGCCAGGACGAGCACGGGGGCGAGCATGGGGGCAAAGCCAAGCATCACCGCTAGCGCCCTTCCTGGAGCCGTTCCGGGGGCCAATCGATCACGACGCGTCATCCGGTGCCTTCTCCTGCTCGTATCGGGCCTGGATCCCGTATTCGAGCCTGCGCCCTGGTTATCGGCTGGCCGGACGACACGCAAGCGGGGCGCCAAGCGGGGAGAAAGACCGGATCAGCACCCGTTGCCGCGCACCGTCCAGGCGGCGACCCTGCCGGCATTGACCTCGAAGGTGGTGGCGCAACTGCTCTGGTAATAGGTCGGCGGGATGCCGCCGCCGAATCCGAACGGGCCGCCGAAACCACCATAACCGCCATAGCCGCCGAATCCGCCGCCGCCCCAGCCCCAGCCGCCCCAGCCCCATCCCCAGCCGGGCCCCCCGGTCCCCGGCGAGAAATTGGTCTCGTTGTCGACATAGGCGAGGAAGGTATGGCCGTTGGTGGCGAAGGTCCGGGTCGGCACGCCGAAGCTGCGCACCAGGTCGGTCTCCGACCGTCCGATCATCGAATCCAGCACCTTGCGCTGCGCCGGACTCGGCACCTCGCAGGCCGCCAGGCCGAGGACGGGCAACATCAGGGCGATGGGAAGCAGGTTTCTCGGGGTCATGCGCCTATACCAGCAGGAGGATCGACACGCTCTCTGGCTCTTAACGTCCGAAACCCCGCGCGGGATGTCGAGCCGCAAAACGTTACGATAAATTAGGCCGCGGCGGGTCCGCTGACGGGGCGTCGCCTAATCCGCGTGGCGTCAGGGCCGCCATTGCACCAGCCCGATCCTCGGCGCGCCGGTCGCCAGCATCACCAGCCGGTCGAATCCGAGCGCGATGCCGGCGCAGGCCGGCAGCCGCGGCAGCGCCGCCAGCAGCGCCTCGTCCAGCGGCCAGTCCAGCGACGGGTCGATCGCCAGCCGGCGCGCGCGATCGGCGTCGAACCGGGCGCGCTGCTCGACCGGGTCGGTCAGCTCGTCGAACGCGTTGGCGAGTTCGAGCCCGCACACGTACAGCTCGAACCGCAGCGCCGCGCGCGGATCGTCCGGATCGGCGCGCGCCAGCGCCGCCTGCGCCCGCGGCCAGTGCGTCAGGAAGGTCGGCCGCGCGCGGCCGATCGCCGGCTCGACCCGCTCCAGCAGCAGGCGAAAGAACAGATCCTCCCACGCCTCGCCCGCACGCAGCGCGGTGCCGGCCTGCGCCGCCAGCGCAGCCGCGTCCCCCGCGGTGCCGAGCAGATCGGCGCCGACATGGCGCGCGAACGCCTCCTGCATCGTCAGCCGCTCGAACGGCCCGTCGATCGTCGCCGTGACACCGTTCCAAGACACCACCGGCGGCAGCACACGACGCAGCAAAGTCTCCGTCTCGTCCATCAACGAATCCAGATCGGCCCCCGGCCGATACCATTCGAGCATGGTGAACTCCGCCGCATGCCGATCCCCGTCCTCCGCATTCCGCCAGACCCTGGCCAACTGGAACAGCTTCGCTCCGGTCTCGGCGACGATCCGCTTCATCGCGAATTCCGGGCTGGTATGCAGATAGACGACGCCCGTCGCGCCATCCGGCCGCTCCTGCAGGGTCCGGAACGGCCGCAGATGCACCTCCTCGCCCGGCACCGGCACCAGATACGGCGTCTCCACCTCCAGATAGCCGCGCGCCGCGAAGAAGCCGCGCACGCCGGCGGCGATCAGCGCCCGGCGCCGCAACAGCGGCAGCCGGTCCGGCAGCGACGGCGCTCCTCCCTGATGGTCCATCCGAGCCTCCCGGTTGCGGCACATGCCCCGCCCGCAGTACAGCGCGGCGATGAACGCGCCAATCCGCAGCACAGACGCGCTGATCGCCGCCGGCCTGGTCGCCGCCGGCGATCGCCGGGCGCTCGACCGCGTCGCGGAGCGCTACGCCACGCTGATCCCGACCGCCTTCCGCGCGCTGATCGCCGATCCGGACGACCCGATCGGCCGGCAGACCATCCCGCACCCGTCCGAGATCGAGACCGCCGCGCACGAGCGCGCCGACCCGATCGGCGACGACGCCCTCTCCCCGGTGCCCGGCATCGTGCATCGCTACGCCGATCGCGCGCTGCTCAAGCCGCTGCTGGTGTGTCCGCTCTATTGCCGGTTCTGCTTCCGGCGCGAGCATGTCGGCCCGGATGGCGGCCTGCTCGACGAGGCCGCCCTCGCGCGCGCGCTCGACTGGCTCGCCACCCATCCGGCGATCACCGAGGTGATCCTCACCGGCGGCGACCCGCTGATGCTCTCGCCGCGACGCCTGGGCCGGATCGTCGCAGCGCTCGACGCGATGCCGCACGTGACCACGATCCGGGTGCATTCCCGTGTGCCCACCGCCGATCCCGATCGGGTCACCGAAGCGCTGGCCGACGCGCTGCACACCGACAAGGCGATGTGGCTGGTGCTGCATGCCAACCACGCCCGCGAACTCGGCGCGGACGCCCGCGCCGCGATCCGCCGCGTGCAGGCGCGCGCCATCCCGGTGCTCGGGCAGTCGGTTCTGCTGCGCGGCGTCAACGACAGCGAAGCAGCGCTGGAGGCGCTGTTCCGCGCCATGGTCGTCGCCCGGATCAAGCCGTACTACCTGCATCAGCTCGATCCCGCCCCCGGCACCGCGCGGTTCCATGTCCCGATCGACGAAGGCCGCGCCCTGCTCGCCGCGCTGCGCGGCCGCGTCACCGGCCTGGCCTGGCCGACCTACGTGCTCGATATCCCGGGCGGCCACGGCAAGGTGCCGATCGGTCCGGACTACCTCGATCGCGACGCAAGCGTCGTGCGCGATCCGCAGGGCCAGCCGCATCAGCTTGCGCCCCATTCGCTTGCGACGAAGACGGCATTGGCGCTAGAAGCCCGCTCTTCTTCTCTACCAGCAGGGCTCGACGATGAAGCAGCAGGCCAACCTGATCCGCGCCGGACAGGTGATCGAGCATGACGGGCGACGCTGGACCGTCCTGAAGCAGCAGATCATCACCCCGGGCAAAGGCGGCGCCTTCATCCAGGTCGAGATGCGCGACCTCAAGACCGGCAACAAGACCAACGAGCGCTGGCGCACCGCCGACACCGTCGAACGGCTGATGACCGAGGACAAGGAGTTCACCTACTCCTACACCGACGGCACCAACCTCGTGCTGATGGACCCCGAGACCTTCGAGCAGACCATGATCCCGGCCGACATCCTCGGCGACGGCGTGGCGTTCCTGCAGGACAACATGACCGTCAACGTCAAGCTGGTCGAAGGCGACCCGGTGGCGATGGACCTGCCGCCGCACGTCACCCTCGAGATCGTCGAGGCCGATCCGGTGGTGAAGGGACAGACGGCGTCGTCGTCCTACAAGCCGGCCAAGCTCTCCAACGGCGTGAAGACCATGGTGCCGCCGTTCATCGAGGCGGGGGAGAGGATCGTCGTACGGACTGACGATTCCTCTTATGTCGAGCGCGCCAAGGGGTAGGAAGGCCAGGGTTTCACCCTGGACCCGACCAGGGGCGGTCGCCCCTGGACCCCAATAGAACGAGGGCAGTCCTGATGGCGATGCGGCTTTCTCCCGTGATGACGGTCATGCAGAACGCCGCGCAGAAGGCGGCGCGGCGGCTGCTGCGCGACTTCAACGAAGTCGAGCAACTCCAGGTCAGCATCAAGGGACCGGGCGATTTCGTCACCCAGGCCGACATGCGCGCCGAGACCACCATCCGCGAGGAGCTGACACGCGCCCGCCCCGGCTACGCCTTCCTGATGGAAGAGAGCGGCGCGTCCGGATCGGAGAATTGGTCCTGGCGCTGGGTGGTCGATCCGCTCGACGGCACCACCAACTTCCTGCACGGCATCCCGCATTGGGCGATCAGCATCGGCCTGCAGAAGCGCCTGCCCGGCGGCGGCGCGGAAATCGCCGCGGCCCTGGTTTACAACCCGGCCGGCAACGAGATGTTCTGGGCCGAGAAGGGCGTCGGCGCCTACCTCAACGAGCGACGGCTGCGCGTCTCGGCACGGCGCGACATGCTCGACTGCCTGTTCGCCACCGGAATCCCGTTCGCCGCCACCAGCAACCAGCGCAAGCTGCCGTTCGCCCGCACCCTGGGCGCGATGATGCCGCAGGTCGCCGGCATAAGGCGCTTCGGCTCGGCGGCGCTCGATCTGTGCTGGACCGCCGCCGGCCGCTATGACGGATTCTGGGAGCTCGGGCTCAAACCCTGGGACTGCGCCGCCGGCATCCTGGTGGTGCGCGAGGCGGGCGGCTTCGTCACCGATCCGCACAATACCGAATCCCAGGCGATGGAGTCGGAATGCCACGTGATCGCCGGCAACGCCCACATGCACCCGCGTCTGCGCGAGCTGGTGCTGGCCGGCATCTCGCCGAGCCCGCCCGCTGCGGCTGCAGCTGCCGCTCCGAGCGGCGATTGAGCCGAGGTTGACGCACCATGCGGCTCCTTTACGGTCCCGCGCGATGCTGACTCCGCCCTTCCGCCACGTCCTGTTCGCGACCGCGCTGTCCGCGGCCTGCCTCTCGACCGTCATCGCGCGCCAGCCCGCCATCGCGCAGACCACCACCAGCCAGAGCGCGCTCGACGCGCTCGGCCCGACCGAGAAACCGTCGGCCGGCAAGAGCAAGACCAGAAAGACCCAGGCGGTCCACCATGGCGCCGTCCACGCCAGGCAGGGCCCGCCCGCCCATGCCGCCGCGAAACCGCCGGCGAAGCGCCAGGCCTCCGGACATGCGCCGGCGGCGACGATCCCGGCGGGTCCGCCGGCCGCCCCGGTGTTCACGGCACCGGTGATCAACGTGCCGCTGCATCCGCCGGCGCCGCCGCCGCCGGTGCCGGTGGTGCAGACCGCGACCGGGTCGGCCACGCCGATCGATGACGGGGTGCGGATCGGCTTCGGCGACGCCAGCGCCGACCTCAATCCGCGCACGATGCAGGCGCTGCACGATTTCGCCGCCACGGTGAAGGCCAACCCGGATGCCCGCGCGATCCTCGACGCCGCCGCCGCCGGCAGCCCCGACGACCCGTCGACGCCGCGCCGTCTGGCGCTGTCGCGCGGGCTCGCCGCCCGCGCGGTGCTGATCAATGACGGGATCGCATCGACCCGTATCTATGTCAGGATGGACCCGCGCGCCGAGGCCGGCTCTGACCATGTCGACCTTCGCCTCGAACGCAACGACCAGAACACGACCCAAAGCGCGACGACACCGACGACCACCCCGCCTGCCGTATCGACCCCAGCCCCCGGATCGACCCCGCCATGACCCGCCCGACCACCTACGTGATCCGGATGCTGATCTTCCTGGCGCTGGTCGGTGCGGCGGTCGCTGCCCTGTTTCCGGTCCTGCTGGCCGCCTTCCGCAATAATCCGGTGCTCGACGGTCTGATCCTCGGCGTCCTGGCCCTCGGGATCATCTGGAACCTGGTCATGGTCTGGCGGCTGTCGCCGGAAGTGCGCTGGATCGAGACGCTGCGCCAGCCGCGCGCCGGCCTCGCCCCGCCCAGCCCGCCCCGGCTGCTGGCGCCGATGGCGTCGATGCTCGCCACGCGCAACCGCGCCGACCGGCTGGTGCTGTCCACGCCGGCGATGCGGTCGCTGCTCGACAGCCTCTCCTCGCGTCTGGACGAGAGCCGCGAACTGTCGCGCTACATGACCGGGCTGCTGATCTTTCTCGGCCTGCTCGGCACCTTCTGGGGCCTGCTCAAGACCGTTCATTCCATCAGCGGCATCATCGCCAACATGAGCGTCGGTTCCGGCGACGTGACGCAGATGTTCGACCAGTTGAAGTCCGGCCTGGCCGAGCCGCTCGCCGGCATGGGCACCGCCTTCTCCGCCTCGATGTTCGGCCTGGCGGGCTCCCTGGTGCTGGGCTTTCTCGACCTGACCGCCGGCCAGGCGCAGAACCGCTTCTTCAACGAGCTCGAGGAGTGGCTGGCCGGCATCACCCGCTTCTCCTCCGGCTTTGCCGCCGCCGAGGGCGAGGCGCCGATTCCCGCCTACGTGCAGGCGCTGCTCGAACAGACCGCGGAAAACCTCGACGGGCTCCAGGGCGTGCTCGCCCGCGCCGAGGATGGCCGCCATGCCCACAACCAGACCATGGCCACGCTGTCCGACCGGATCGGCGGCCTGACCGAGCTGCTGCGCGCCAACCAACAGCTCATGCTGCGCGTCGCCGAGACGCAGTCGGCCCTGGCGCCGGCGCTGAACCGGCTGGCCGATCCTGCCGGCGCCGAGGCGAACGGCGGCCAGGAACTGCGCTCGATCGAGCGGCTGCTGCAGCGGCTGATCGCGGAGACCGACCAGGGCCGTACCCAGAGCACCGCCGAGCTGCGCAACGAGCTGCGCGTGCTGACCCGCACCGTCGCCGCTGCGTCCGGGCAGCAGCTTGGGCACCAGGCCGGGCAGCCGGGCGGGCCGACCTTCACGCCGCGGCCCTGAGCGCCGGATCGTGAGACGGCGCAGCAACCGCGGCAACGGACTCGACGCCTGGCCCGGCTACGTGGACGCCCTGTCCACGCTGCTGATGGTCATCATCTTCGTGCTGCTGGTGTTCGTGCTGGCGCAGGCCTTCCTGTCGGCGGCGCTGAGCGGCCGGCAGACCGCGCTCGACAGACTGACCCGGGAGATGGCGCAGCTCACGCAGTTGCTGTCGATGGAAAAGGGCAAGAGCCAGGCGCTTGAACTCTCGGTCGCCAGCCTGAAGGCGCAGCACGACAGGGATGCCGCCGCGGCCGGCGCCCTATCGGCGCAGGTGAGCGCCGACAACGCCCAGATCGCGTCGCAGACCAAGCTCACCACCGACGCGCAGGCGCAGGTCACGCTGCTGAACCAGCAGCTCGCCGAACTGCAGAAGCAGCTCGCCGCCATCACCCAGGCGCTCGACATCTCGCAGGCCGGCCTCAAGGACCGCGACGCCAAGATCACCGATCTCGGCAACAAGCTGAACCTGGCGCTGGCCGACAAGGTCGAGGAATTGAAGCGCTATCGCAGCGAATTCTTCGGCCGGCTGTCGGCGCTGCTGGCGAACCGGCCCGGCATCCACGTGGTCGGCGACCGGTTCGTGTTCCAGAGCGAGGTGCTGTTCCCGCCCGGCAGCGCCGAGCTGTCGGCGGCCGGCCGCGAGCAGATCAGGACCCTGGCCAAGACGCTCAAGCAGATCGCCGCCGAGATCCCCAAGGACGTGCCCTGGATCCTGCGCGTCGACGGCCACGCCGATCGCCAGCCGATCGCCAACACCGCCTTCCCGACCAACTGGGAACTGTCCGCGGCCCGCGCCATCACCGTGGTCAAGCTGCTGGTGGCCGAAGGGGTGAAGCCGCAGAACCTGGCCGCCACCGGCTTCTCGCAGTTCCAGCCGCTCGACACCGGAAACAGCCAGGAAGCCTTCGCCCGCAACCGCCGGATCGAGCTGCGGCTGACGGATCGCTAGAGCACGGTCCGTTCGCCTAGGCTCACGCCCCGTGCTCTAGCCTGTTGTTTCAGCGAGCATCTGTATCCGATCGAACGATTCCGTTCGATCGGATGATGCTCTAGGCGGGGCGGTATCCCGCCCGGTCGCTCTCTAGGGTGCGAGCGCGTCGATCTGCTTTTCCAGCGCGGCGACCGCGGCCACGAAATCCGGCGCCCGACCGGAGAGCGCGGCAAGGCCGGCCACCACACCGGCCTGCAGCTTCAGCGCCTTCACGGCGAGGCCGAGCGTCTCGGCGGCGGACGGCGCGGAGAGGTCGTGCGCGCCGAGAGCGTCGGCACCGCCATGCACCACACCGTTATTATCGGTCGGCGATTTGTTCGCTCCGATGCCGCCATGCATGCTCATCGGCGCGATCTCCTCTGTTGGCGACATGGCGCGTCCATCATGGCTGGCGGCGATCCTCGGACGGCAGGCCGGAAGCCGCCCAGGCCTCCTCTCCGCCACGATACCAAGAGATCGACGGGAAACCTAACGCGATCAGGTGCAAACAGAGATTATAACTATTCACGCCGGACGCGCCGGTTCCCATCACCACGATGCCCTGCGCCAGGCTTCCAGCGGAACGAGTCAGGATAGGGACCAGCGCGGAACGGTCGAGCGCGGCCTGCGCGTCCGACAGCATCACCGCTCCCGGTATCGCCGCTCGCCCGCGTCCGACGTCGACCACCAAAGGCGCCGGCCGAACGGCCAGTCTGGTCGCCAGCGCCCGGGTCTCGATTCGCGCGGCTCCGGTGATGACGAGCGGCGTCGGCGTGAAGTCGGCGCCCCGCAGCGTCCCGCCTGCCGGCGGCGGCGCCCCGACGCCTGCCCGCTCGTCGGCGTATCGCGGCATTCCCGCCGCCTGCAGCGCGTCCGCGACCGGCGCGAAACCCGGCATGCGCTCCTGCGCCGCGGTGAAGAAGGTCATCTCCCGCCACACCGTGCGATTCGGCCACAGCGCGCTGTAGGTTTCGTAGCGGCGTTTCGCCTCCTGGAGGTTCCCGGCCAGGCCGTTCGCCGCGATCAGGAACAGGCGCGTGGTCTCGATCGGCGTGATCCGATCGGTCGCGTCGGCAACCAGATCCTCGCCCGACTCCGCGGCCTGCAGCGGCGGGATCGCCTGCGCCGGATGCCCCGCGAAGAGGGTCGCCAGGCCGAGAAGCTGGAGGCGGCGGGCGGCGGCCGGACCCTGCGGATCGATCCGCTGCAGCGCCTGCACCAGCCCGACCACCCTGTCCGGCATCCCGCTCAGCCAGGCGCAGTTCGCCTCTCCGGACAAAGCGAACAGGTTGTTCGGCTCCACCGCCAGGGCGGCGTCGAACAGCACCGAGGCGGCGCTGCATTGTCCCCGATAGGCGAGGAAACGGCCGCGCGCCGCCAGCACCGCGGGGTCGCCCGGCGCCAGGGTCAGCGCATGCGCGGTGACGCGTTCGGCTTCGTCGATATCCTGCGCGTAGCCGGGGTAGTCGTAGGCCTGCAGCTTGCGCGCCAGCACCCATCCCAGCGTCGACAGCGCATCGACGAAATCCGGCTCCGCCTGGATCGCGCGCTCGAGCAGGCGCTGGGCCTCGCCGACCCGATCGAGCGTCTCGCCGCGATCGACGATCGAGCGTGCCCGGAAGAACAGGTCGAGCGCGTCCTGGTTGTCGGGCCGATCGCGCGACGCGCGCGCGACCTCGGTCCGCAACAAGATGTTGTCCACCGCGGCGACGATCCGCCGCACGACCGTGCCCTGACCGTCCCAGAGCCTGGTCTCCTCCACATCGTAATGTTCCGCCCAGAGATTCGCGCCCGTGCCGATCTCGATAAGCTGCGCGTTGATCCGAAGCATACCGGCGAAGCTGCGCACGCTGCCTTCGAGGGCGTAGCGCACATGCAGCGCGCGGCCGATCCGGTCCACCGGCAGCGTCTCGTAGAATGCCGCACTGCTGCGCGCGATCACCAGGCTTCCCGGGATGTGCGACAGATCGGTGGTCAGATCGTCATCGATCGAATCCGCGACATAGGGTGCCCCGGGCGCGCTGCCGAGCTGGCGGAACGGCAGCACCACGATCGATAGCGGCGGCGCCGCAGGCGCGACTTCGCGCAGCCGGACCATCAGCACGGGAACCGCACCGAGCACCGCCAGACCGCCCAGCATGGCGACGATCCGGCGGCGACGCCGCACGCCGAACCGGACCGCGCCCGGGCTGGGCGCTGCAGCGGGAGCCGGAACTGGAGCCGTGGCTTGAGCCGCCTGGTCGTCCTGAACCGGCGCGATGAACCGATAACCGCGCCCCTGGACGGTGAGGATGAACTGCGTGCCGCCCTGACGCTCGCCGAGGAGGCGGCGCAGCGTCGAGATCTGCACCGCGAGATTGCTGTCCTCGACGATGGCGCCGCGCCAGACCTCTTCCATGATCTCGTCGCGGCCCACCACCCGGTCGCGCCGCCGGATCAGCAGGGCGAGGATGTCGTAGCCGCGCGCGCTCACCGGTATCGGCAGGCCGTCGGCCGTCAGCGATCGCCGGTCGGCGTCCAGTACGAAGCGATCGAAACGAACCGTGCCGGACGCGCCGGGAGCGTTCATCCGGCCTCTCGCCGACCGATGCGCACCCGGCGCCGGTTTCGCACCGCCGGACCGACGATTTCAGAAACTTTAATGCGCTTGGCGCCACGGCTTAAGGACCTGAAACGCTGTTCCCGGCCATCGGGAGGCGGTGCGGACGTGCCGTCCGCATCATCACCCAGGAGCGTCCCATGACTCCGGTTTTCCTCTCCATCGCCGCGCGGCTGGTTCCGCTCGCCGCCGCATCCGTGCTGCTGCCGCAGGCGGCGCTGGCGCAATGCGCGACCATCTCTATCGGCGCGGTGTGCGCGCCGATCGTCTCGAACGTCCAGGGCTCTGCGAACGCGATCGACGTGCACTGGCTGCCGGCTGGCGGCATCCCGCCGCAGCGCGTCTCGCTGATGCAGGGCGGAACGGCGGCGAAGGGGTTCGCCGACGGCACCAGTCTGGCGTCGGCGTCGCAGACCTCCGGCCTCGGCCAGTATGCATCCTACGATCTGCATGTCGGCGTGGCACCCAATACGTCGTACCAGGGAACGCTGCACGTGCTCGGCTTCTGGGGCAACCAGAGCCTGGCCTCGGCGGCGTTCGGCGCGTCGACGGAATCGGGACCCGGGATGGGCAGCGCACCGAGCATCACCCAGTCGGGCTATGCCAACGGCCTCTTCAGCCTCTCCTGGACCGCCAGCCAGAGCTACACCTACTACAACGTGCGCTGGTCGTCCGGCAGCGCGGTCGCGCCGAACGCCAACCAGCAGGAAGTCGGCAGCGGAAGTTCGGCCAGCTTCAGCAACCGCCCCTCGGGAACCGGCCCCTATACCTTTATCGTCGAAGGCTGCGACCGGACCTTTGCCGGGATTTCGCAGTCGCAATGCACCGGCTGGTCGAAGCCGGTCACCCTCTACGCCACGCCGCAGCCGCCGCCGCAGAGCACGACGCTGACCTGGCCGCACATGACGGCCGGCGATTGCGAGATGCAGGGTGCTTCGGTGACGTTCCGCTCCAACGGCACCGGAACGTTCGCGTCCCAGGTCCGCACCGACCACACCCATAGCGGCGACGTGTGGCATGCCACCATTTCCGGCCGGAACGCCGGAGGCCAGACCGTGGTCGGCCTGCCCACCTTCGACAGCATGCGGATGGACGACGACCATCCCTACTACCAGTGGACGGTGAATTTCGAGTTCGACCCGAGCAGGTTCGGCCAGATCGCGTCCGCCGACATGCACAAGGCCTGCTGAGGCCGGGTTCATCGGTGCCGGTCGCACGCCGACTTCGACGAGCGGCGGCTGCGGGCGACCCGGCTAGGTCGGGTCGCCCGCAGCCTTCCGCTTGAGCAGGCGCAGACGCGCCGCGCCGTCCCTGGTCATCGGCGAGAGCTGCATCACCCGCTGCCAGGCCTCGACCGCCTGGCCGTAGCGGCCGGTCTTCTCCGCCACCGCGGACAGGCCGGCCCAGGATTCGACATCGGCCGGGTCGCGCGACAGGGCGCCGCCGAGATCGCTTACCGCTTCGTCGGAATTGCCGAGCGCGCCCTGGATCGACGCCCGCTCCCGCCACAGGATCGCCCGCTCCGGCTCCAGCGCGATCGCCTCGCTGGCGTCGGACAGCGCGTCGCCGGCATGGTTGTCGGTCAGCTCGCGTTGCGCGCGCCGGATCATCAGACGCGTGGTCGGCGACAACGCCTGCATGCGCGCTTCCGCCAGGCGCAGCGCCACGGTATCGGCATGGTCCGGATCCGGCGCATGCAGAAGCTGCGCCTCGAGCGCCTCGATGCGGCGATCAGACGCGGATTGCGGGTGGGGGTCCGGAGACTGGCCGGACGCCACGGGGCCCGCCGCCGCCAGCACGATCAACAGGACCGGCAGCGTCCGGCGAAGGCCTACCGCCTGATGCGGCGTAGCCACCGCCGGACCGGGCAGGAAGCGATCAGCCAGGGGGCGCTCAGCCCTGGCGGGCCTTCATGCGCGGGTTCTTCTTGTTGATGACGTAGACCTTGCCGTGGCGGCGAACGACGCGGCAATCCTTGTCGCGCGTCTTTGCCGACTTCAGGCTGTTTCTGATCTTCATGGTCCGACCTTCGTGAGCGGGCTGGGCGCCGCGGAAACCGAGCGCAGCAAGGATGGGGCGAATAGAGGCACGACCCCCCTTCTGTCAATGTTTGCGCCGCCCGGCGCGGCGCGTTCAGCGCCCGGGAGCGGGCCCGGGAACGGGATCGGGAACGGGAGCGGGAGCCGGCTGGGTGGCCGCCAGGGTCGGGGCGCCCTCCTGGTGTTTCGGGAACAGGACGCGCTGCACGGCGAGGGTCTCGTGCGCGTACGAGATCCAGATCCGCCTGGCCCGGAAGAAATCCGCGCCGAGCAGCGCGCCGCTCTGGATGTCGCCGACCGACAGGAAGGCCGGCGCGAAATGCTCCGGGCCGATATCGAGCGAGTCGAAGCGGTGGATGTGGGATTCCACCAGGTTGCCGTCGATTCCGCGGGTGAAGCTCACGCGGTCGCCGGCCATGCTGGCCCGGACCGCTCCGCCGACCCGTCCTGCTTCGCTGTCGAGCGTCGTGCGCTCGGCGCCGCTGTCGAGCATCGCCCGAACCGGGTGCCCGTCGACGCCGATGCTCAGGGTGATCGCCGTGTCATGCTCCAGGTCGAACGGAAGCCGGTAGGACTCCCCGGGCCAGGGCCGCAGGTCGCTGGAGCAATGCCGCCCCTCGAACAGGCTCACTGTGTGCGCCGGCAGATCGAACGCGACGTCGTAATTGACCAGGAAGTCGCCGCCGAACAGCCCGACCAGCGGCAGACCCTTGACGACCGCGTTGGAGAGGCCGGGCACGCTGAGAAGGTCGAAGCGGCTTATCGCGGCGGTCCCGAGCGACAGCGACCGGATCGTCACCGCACGGGCGAAGACGGAGCCGCCGACCCCGTTCAGGAGCTGCGCAGGTGCGTCGCTGGCAGGGAGGCCGAGCTTTTCGGCGGCGGACTCGAAGACGATCGAGGTGCGCGCCCCGGTATCGACCATGAAGGCGACCGGCGTGTCGTTGATCGTCGCCCTGATGATCGGAACGCCGTGATCGTTCAGGACCGGCATCTCCGCCACGGTGCGCATGACGCAGCCCTGGCCGGGCTCGTCGTCGGCGCAGCCGGCCAGGAGCGGCCCGGCGCAGGGGAGGACGAGCAGGGCGAACCAGAAGCGGATCGGGCGCATCGACGGTCTCGTTCGAACACGCAACGAGACTGCCAGGATCGGCCGGCCGCAACCAGGGGACGACCAGGCCGGTCAGAACGGCGGCGTCGCTCCGGCGCCGTGATCGAGCGGACCGGCGCCGGCGCCGTAGCCGGGCGCGGTCTCGATCGCCCGCCTGACATAGGCGCGCGCCCGCAGCACCGCGTCGCGCAGGCCGAGGGACTGGGCCAGGCCGGTGGCGATCGCGCTGGCGAGGGTGCAGCCGGTGCCATGGGTGTGGCGCGTCTCGATCCTGGGCGCGGAGAACGCCTCGCAGCCGGATTCGGTGGCCAGCAGGTCGGTGACGGTCCCGCCCGGCAGATGGCCGCCCTTCAGCAGCACCGCCGGCACGCCGAGCGTCAGAAGCATGTCGGCGGCATGACGCATGTCGGCCTCGGTGCCGATCCGCATGCCGCACAGCGCTTCCGCCTCGGGCAGGTTGGGCGTCAGCACGGTGGCGAGCGGCAGCAGCGACCGCTTCAGCGCCGCGATCGCCGCCTCGGCCAGCAGGCGCTGCCCGCCCTTGGCCACCATCACCGGATCGAGCACCAGCGGCACGCCGGGCCGGCGCCCGAGGCGCTCCGCCACGGCCTCGATCAGCGCCGCGTCGCCGAGCATGCCGATCTTGAAGGCGTCGGCGCCGAGATCGTCCAGCACGCAATCGATCTGCAGCCGAACGAAATCCGCCGGCACCGGCATGACGCCGTGCACGCCGAGCGTGTTCTGCGCGGTGAGCGCGGTGATCGCCGTCATCGCGAAGCCGCCGAGCGCGGCGACGGTCTTGATGTCGGCCTGGATCCCGGCGCCGCCGCCCGAATCGCTGCCGGCGACGATCAGCACGCGTCCCCGCATGCGCCCCACCATGGCGCCTAGGCCGCCAGGGCGACGCGCCGGATCGCCTCGCAGACCCCGCCGACCACGCGCGCCACCAGGGCCTCGTCCTCGGCCTCCGCCATCACCCTGACCAGCGGCTCGGTGCCGCTCTCGCGCAGCAGCAGCCGGCCGCCAGCGCCCAGCTCCGCCTCCGCCCAAAGCTTGGCCTCGATCACCGACGGCGCGAGCAGCGGCGACGGGCCCGCGAAGCGCTCGTTGCGCAGCAATTGCGGATAGGGGGTGAACAGGCGCAGCACCTCGCTCGCCGGCCGGCCGCGCTCCACCAGCACCGAAAGCACCTGCAGCGCCGCCAGCAGGCCGTCGCCGGTGGTGGCGAAATCCGACAGCACCATGTGCCCGGATTGTTCGCCGCCGACATTCATGCCGAGCTCGCGCATCCGCTCGACCACGTAGCGGTCGCCGACCGCGGTGCGCTCGAGCCGGAGCCCGTCCTGCGCCAGCAGCCGCTCGAGACCCATGTTGGACATCACCGTGGCCACCACGCCGCCGCCCTCGAGCCTGCCGGTCGCGGCCCAGGAGCGCGCGATCAGCGCCAGGATCTGGTCGCCGTCGACGGTCTGGCCGCGCTCGTCGCAGATCAGCAGACGATCGGCGTCGCCGTCGAGCGCGATGCCGAGATCGGCGCGATGCTCCAGGACCGCGGCGCTGAGCGCGCGCGGGCTGGTCGAGCCGCACTGGTCGTTGATGTTCAGACCGTCCGGCAGGCAGCCGATCCGCACCACCTCCGCGCCGAGCTCCCAGAGCGCGGTGGGCGCCACCCGATAGGCGGCGCCGTTGGCGCAATCGAGCACGATACGCAGCCCGTCCAGCCGCCGGCCGCGCGGAAAGCTGGCCTTCGCGCTCTCGACGTAGCGCCCGGCGGCGTCGTTGAGGCGAGAGGCGCGGCCGATCATCGCCGGCGCGGCGAGCTGGCGCGACAGGTCCGAGCCCATCAGCGCCTCGATCTCCGCCTCGGTCTCGTCCGACAGCTTGAAGCCGTCCGGACCGAACAGCTTGATGCCGTTATCCTCGAACGGGTTGTGCGACGCCGAGATCATCACCCCGAGATCGGCGCGCAGCGAGCGGGTCAGCAGGGCGATCGCCGGCGTCGGCAGCGGTCCGACCAGCGTCACGTCGATGCCGGCGGACAGGAAGCCGGACACCAGCGCGCACTCGATCATGTAGCCGGACAGGCGGGTATCCTTGCCCAGCACCACCCGGTTGCGATGCGCCCCGCGCCGGAAGCGCAGGCCCGCCGCCTGGCCGAGACGCTGCGCGATCTCGACCGTCATCGGGTCGGTGTTGGCGGTTCCCCTGATCCCGTCCGTGCCGAACAGCTTCCTGGACGTACCCATCGCGCTCCCCAAATGGCCTGCGATGCCGCTTGCGGCGCGGCCTTTGCCCTGCTCTAGCTCAGCCTTGGATCGCCTGCCAGAGACGCACCGCCTGCAGCGTGCCGGGCACGTCATGCACCCGCAGCACGATGTCCGCAAAGGCCAGGCCGGGCAGCGCCGCGGCGATCGAGCCGGGGTCGCGAAGCTGCGGCGGCGGCGTCAGGTCATGCCGATGCGCGCCTTGGCCGGCGACCTGGCCGATGAAGCCCTTGCGCGATACGCCCAGCAGCACGCGGCAGCCGAGATTGGCCAGGATCGGCAAGCGACGCAGCAGCTCCAGGTTCTGCTCCGCGGTCTTGGCGAAGCCGATGCCGGGATCGACCAGCAGACGGTTGCGCGCGATCCCTGCCCGCTCCGCTGCCGCCAGCGAGACCGTCAGCTCGCGCACCACCGCGACCGCCACGTCGTCGTAGTCGGCGAGCCCGGCCATGGTCTGCGGCGTGCCGCGCATGTGCATGAGCACCGCCGGACAGCCGGCGGCGGCGACGATCGCCGGCGCGCGCGGATCGTGGCCGAGCGCCGACACGTCGTTGATCAGCCGCGCGCCGGCGTCGAGCGCCGCGCGCATCGTCGCGGCATGGCGGGTGTCGACCGACACCGTCAGTCCCGCCCGCGCCAGCGCCTTCACCACCGGCAGGATGCGCGCCTGCTCCTCGTCCGGCGCGACCGGGATGGCGCCGGGCCGGGTGCTCTCGCCGCCGACATCGATCAGCGACGCGCCCTGCTCCGCCATCCGGACCCCGGCCGCGATCGCCGCTTCCGGCCGGTCATGCGCGCCGCCGTCGGAGAAGCTGTCCGGGGTCACGTTGAGGATCCCCATCACCAGCGGTCCGGACGGCAGGCCGGCATCGGGCGCGCGCGCCGTGACCCGGTCCAGGATCGGCGCCCACGCCGCCGGTATGTCGCCGACCGGGACCACAACCGAGCCCGTGCCGCCGATCAGGCGGCAGAGGGCGAAGGCGGTGCCGCCGCCGGCGAACCGCAGCGCCAGCCCGGCATCGCACGCGGCCCGCGCCGCCGCTCCATGCAGCAGCGCCAGCGGTTCGATCAGCCGCGAAGCGTCGTGGTCAGGGCTGGTCACCGGATGGTCCTCTGCAAACCGGGCCGCCGTGGCACCAGATGATGCCCGCAACCTCGGAGACGCATTCATGCCGACACTGTTCGATCCGATCCAACTCGGCGCTGTCGCCGCGCCAAATCGGATCCTGATGGCGCCCCTCACCCGCGGCCGCGCGACGCGCGACCACCTGCCCACGGCGCTGATGGTCGAATACTACACCCAGCGCGCCGGCGCCGGGCTGATCATCAGCGAGGCGACCGGCATCAGCCGGCAGGGGCTGGGCTGGCCCTATGCGCCGGGCCTGTGGACCGAGGCGCAGGTCGAGGCCTGGCTGCCGGTCACGCAATCCGTGCATCGGGCCGGCGGGCGGATCTTCGCCCAGCTCTGGCACATGGGACGGCTGGTGCATCCCGACTTCCTGGACGGTGCTGCGCCGGTCTCGGCCTCGGCGACGACCGCGCCGGGCAAGGCTCATACCTATGCCGGCAAGCAGCCCTACGCGGAGTCCCGGGCCCTGGGAGCCGACGAGATACCCGCGCTGCTCGACGATTATCGCCACGCGACCCGCAACGCGCTCGCGGCCGGCTTCGATGGCGTCCAGATCCACGCCGCGAACGGCTACCTGATCGACCAATTCCTGCGCGACGGCGCCAATCACCGCACCGACGTCTATGGCGGATCGGTCGAGAACCGGGTGCGGCTGCTGCGCGAGGTGACCGAGGCGGTGGCCGGCGTCGCCGGAGCCGATCGCACCGCGGTCAGGCTGTCGCCGAACGGCGAGATCCAGGGCGTGAACGACAGCGACCCGGTGCCGCTGTTCGTCGCCGCGGCGCGGGCGCTGGGCGGGATCGGCATCGCCTTCCTGGAGATGCGGGAACCGGGTTTCTCGGGCACGTTCGGCAAGGCGGACCACGCGCCGATCGCGCCGGCGATGCGCGCGGTGTTCGAGGCGCCGCTGATCCTGAATTCCGACTATGACGGTGCCTCGGCGCAGCAGGCGCTGGACGAGGACCGCGCCGACGCGATCGCCTTCGGCCGCCCGTTCATCGCCAACCCGGACCTGCCGCGTCGCCTGCAGGCCGGGATCCCGCTTGCCAAGGACGACGCGCCGACCTGGTACAGCCAGGGTCCCGAGGGCTATATCGACTACCCGACCGCACCCTGAGAGCACGGTCGGTCGAGCCGGCCGCCTCGACCGCGAGAGACTCCCCCTGAAACGAAACCGGCCCCGCCATGGCGGGGCCGGATCAAGGTCGCGTCCTGGTCAGCCTGGCTGCGGCGCCGGATCCATACCGCCAGGCGGCACCGGCGGCAGCGATTCCGGCTTCTTGGTGTTCGGCACCGAGGCGCGCCGGTTTTCCGGCATCGGATCGTCGATCACCCGCTTGTCCACCGTCTCGCCACGCAGCACCTGGCGGATCTCGTCGCCGGACAGGGTCTCGTATTCGAGCAGCCCGTTGGCCAGGCTGTGCAGCTCGTCGATGCGGTCGGTCAGCAGCGTCTTGGCGTTGATGTAGGCCTGGTCGATGATCGCCTTGATCTCGGCATCGATCTCCCGGATCGTCTGCTCGGAGACGTTCTTGTTCTGCGTCACCGAATGGCCGAGGAACACCTCCTGGCCGTTGTCGCCGTAGGCGATCATGCCGAGCTTGTCGCTCATGCCCCATTCGCTGACCATGCGGCGCGCCTGGTCGGTGGCCATCTTGATGTCGCCGGATGCGCCGTTGGAGACGTTCTCGGCCCCGAAGATGATCTCCTCCGCGGCGCGGCCGCCCATCGCCATGGTCAGCTCGGCAAGCAGCTTGGACTTGCTCTTGGAGTAGCGGTCGCCCTCTGGAAGGCTCATCACCAGGCCCAGCGCACGGCCGCGCGGAATGATGGTCGCCTTGTGCACCGGATCGCAGCCCGGCGTGTAGATCGCGCACAGCGCATGGCCGCCCTCGTGATAGGCGGTCATCTTCTTCTCGTCGTTGCTCATCACCAGCGAACGACGCTCCGCCCCCATCAGCACCTTGTCCTTGGCGCTCTCGAACTCGAGCATCGCCACGGTGCGCTTGCCGAGACGCGCCGCGAGCAGCGCCGCCTCGTTCACCAGGTTGGCGAGGTCGGCGCCGGAAAAGCCGGGCGTGCCGCGGGCGATGGTCTTGGGATCGACGTCGGAGGCGAGCGGCACCTTCTTCATGTGCACGCGCAGGATCTTCTCGCGTCCGCTCACGTCCGGATTGGGCACCACGACCTGCCGGTCGAAGCGGCCGGGGCGCAGCAGCGCCGGGTCCAGCACGTCGGGCCGGTTGGTGGCGGCGATCAGGATCACGCCCTCGTTGCTCTCGAAGCCGTCCATCTCGACGAGCATCTGGTTCAGAGTCTGCTCGCGCTCGTCGTTGCCGCCGCCGAGGCCGGCGCCGCGATGGCGGCCCACCGCGTCGATCTCGTCGATGAAGATGATGCAGGGCGCGGATTTCTTGCCCTGCTCGAACATGTCGCGCACACGCGAGGCGCCGACGCCGACGAACATCTCGACGAAATCGGAGCCGGAGATGGTGAAGAACGGAACGTTGGCCTCGCCCGCGATGGCGCGCGCCAGCAGCGTCTTGCCGGTGCCGGGAGGACCGACCAGCAGCACGCCCTTGGGGATCTTGCCGCCGAGACGCTGGAACTTCTGCGGGTCCTTGAGGAACTGGACGATCTCCTCCAGCTCGGACTTGGCCTCGTCGATGCCGGCCACGTCCTCGAAGGTGATGCGGCCCTGCTTCTCGGTGAGCAGCTTGGCGCGCGACTTGCCGAAGCCCATGGCGCGGCCGCCGCCGGACTGCATCTGGCGCATGATGAAGAACCAGGCGCCGACGATCAGCAGCAGCGGCGCGTAGTTCAGCAGGTAGCGCAGCAGCGGATTGACGTCGCTGTCCTCGGGCTTGGCGACCACCTCGACGCCCTTGCCGGTCAGACGGGTGACGAGGTTGGGATCCTCAGGCGTGTAGGTCTCGAAGCTGGTGCCGTCGGTGAGGACGCCGGACACGTTATGGTCCTGGATCACGACCGACCGGACATGGCCGGCATTCACGTCGCCGACGAAGTCCGAATAAGCGAGCTGCTGCGCAGCGTGCTGGTTGCCGCCCGGCTGGAAGACGCTGACCAGCAGCACCAGCAGCAGAGCGATGATGACCCAGAGGGCCAGATTCCGGCCGAAATTGCTCATCTTGCCTTACAGTTCATGCTCGACGCCCGGCCGAAGCCGTCAGACGCGCGCGACCGCGCGACGGACGATCATAGACATTCGGGGCGCAGAAGCCATTGCAGTCTTGGACTCCTAGATTGGGATGCGGGCAGCCCCGGATAAGACCCGGCCCGGCATCATCGCCCGGCCGTATTAATCGAGCATGAACAAGGCGGCATCGGTCGCCGGCGCCGCCGGCCGGAAGGCGAACCGGACATGCTCCAGGCCCCGGCCCGGGACCCACCAGAGCAGATGCGGGACCGCCATCAGGGTGCGATCAGCGGTCCAGAGCGACGGCATCGTCTCGATCACCGACCAAGGCAGGGCGCTGCGGCGGCGCAGCGCCGCGCGCCGGGCACCCGTCACCGCGCCGGTCGCCCCGATCCACAGACCGGACGGCAGCGCCGCGCCGCACAGCACGAACCGCCCATCCCATGACGCGCCGATCTCCGCCGGACAGGGCGGCGCGATCGACGCCGCCTCGCGCAGCAGGATCCATCCCGGCCCGAGACGTCCCGCCCGGGCCAGCCGCGCCCCGGCCAGGGTGGCCGGGCGCGGATCCCGGAGCAGGGCGGCGGTGGAGCCGGCGCCGGGACGGTAGGGCCTGCCGCCGACGCTGCGAATCAGCGCCCCGAACGGACCAGCAGGAACCAGAGCGGGCGGCAGGATGGCGAATCCTTCCGGACGGAAGGTCGCCATGGCGGCGAGCGCCGACGCCTCGCCTTGCCGTCGCTCCTGGCGGGACCTGGCGGCCTGCGCCCGGTTCACGAGCAGGGCGTCGTAGCGGTCCGGGGCGTCGGCGAGTTCGGATCGTACCCTGGTCCGCCCGGCGCGCGGATCGCGGTTCGACGGGTCCTCGATCCAGCCGATCCCGGCCGCGACGAGGGTGGCGCGCAGGCGCTCCGGACCGACCGGCAGCAGCGGCCGCAGCAGCCGCAGATCCGTGGTCTCGACCAGCGCCGCCATCCCGGCGAGACCATCCGACCCGCTGGAGGCCCGCGCGCGCATCAGCACGGTCTCCGCCTGGTCGGCCGCATGATGGCCGATCAGCAGATCGACCGCGCCGGCGGCACGGCAGGCGGCGGTCAGGGCGGCGTATCGCGCCGCGCGCGCCCGTTCGGCGAGGCCCGGCCCATGCGACAGCCCGTCGAGATCGAGCCGTCTCGCCTGGATGCCCAATCGATGCAGCCGGGCGCACGTCGCTTCGGCCTCGCCCGACGCTTCCGGCCGCAGACGGTGATCGACCACCAGGGCCAGCAGGCGGGCGCCGCGCGCCGTAGCCCAGCGCGCGGCGAGAACCGCCAGGCAGAGGCTGTCCGCGCCGCCGGACACGGCGACGGCGATCGGACTGGCGCCGCCTGGCGCCGGCCACGGTCCGAGCGGCGCCATCAGGCGCGCGAAGCCGGCGTCAGAAACCGGCGCCGCCGCCGGCAACGCCCCGGGCTTCGCCGGACCGACGCTCAATGGCAGCCGGCGCGGCCTCGCAGCGACGCATAGGCCGCCTTCGCCCTGGGCGCCGGCTGCGGGAACTCGGCATGCATCTTGGCGAGCGCCTGGCAGGCCGACGGCTTGTCGCCCAGCGCCAGCATCGAGGCGCTGACGCCCAGGAGCGCGTCGGGCGCGCGGCCGGACCGCGGCGCGCGGTTGTAGGCGTCGTAATAGGCCACCGCGGATTGCTGATACTGGCGCTGGCCGGCCAGGGACTGGCCGAGCAGGAATTGCGCGTCGACCTGGCGCGGGCTGCGCGGACCGGACAGCACCTCCTGCGCGGCGCTCTGCGCGGCAGCGTAATCGTGCCGGGCGAGCGCCGCATTGCCGGCGGCCAGGGTGGCTTCCGGCGTACGATGCGGCGGAGGTGCTGCAGGTGCCGCCGGTGTCGCGGCGGCGGGCGGAAGCGGACCGCCGCCGCCCGACGCGGCAGCGGCACCCGGTACGGCGCCGCCATTCTGCTGCATGGCGAAGTTCATGTCGGAGATCTGCTTCGACAGGGCGGCGTTCTGCGTCTGCACCTGGTTGGTCAACTGGTCGAGCTCGCCGCGCATGTCGCGCACCTGCTGCTCCAGGGTCTGGACCCGGTCGAGCAGTTGCGGTGCCAGACCGGACTGGTCGAGCGAGGGCGCGGCCTGCCCGCCACCGATCGGAGGCGCGACCGGCTGGGCGTTGCCGCCGCCGCCGCCCTGCTCGATCTCGTGGCGCAGCTCCAGGATCTGGTTCTGCAGCGAGATGGCTTCCCGGCTTTCCATCTGGGCGGCCGCCGGACTGGAGAACCACGGGCCGCAGCCAAGCCCGAGCAGCAGCGCCGCCTGGACTCTGGTGATGGGGACAGAACGCATGCGGATATCCTCGTCGGCGGTGCCGGCGGACCGTAAATCAGAACGGCAGAGACGAAAACGCCCCGGGACCTGGATCCCGGGGCGCATTCTCGTCGCGGACGGAAACGGAACGCTCAGCGGACCGAGGTGATCGCGTTGCGGTTCTGCGCCCAGGCCTGCTCGTCGTCGCCGGTGGCGGTCGGGCGGTCCTTGCCGTAGCTGATGGTGGAGATGCGGTCGGCGCTCACGCCCTTGGCCACCAGATAGTCACGGGCGGCGTTGGCGCGGCGATTGCCGAGCGCGATGTTGTATTCGTCGGTGCCACGGTCGTCGCAGTTGCCGGCGACCTGCACGGTGACCTGAGGATAGCGGGCCAGCCAGGCGGCCTGGCGGTCCAGGGTCGCCTGGGCCTCGGACGAGAGATTGTTCTGCGCGAGCTCGAAATAGACGCGGTCGCCGACGTTGGCGACCAGGTCGGCCTCGCTGCCCGGCGCCGCGCCGGTGGGAGCGGAGGTCGCGCCGAGGCCCGACGCCGATCCGGTGTTGGCGGCCTTGTCGTCGGAGCAGGCGGCGACCGCCGCCACGAGGGCGAGCACGCCGAGGATCTTCAGCTTCATGATTGTCGTTCCTGGAAACGTTGCGAAGTTTACGCGGTAGGTCCGGACTCGTGCCGCGTGGGCACCGGTCCGGCGCGGCAGCCCTGAGCGATTACTGCCTCGTTTCGCTCCCGGTCAAGTCAGCAACGTCGCGGCGCGGAAAACGATGCATGCGCCGCGCGTTTTATTCCGGGAGCCGGCGCCGGTCAGCCCTTGAGCGGCGACCAGGCCGGCGCCTGGGCCCCGCCCTGGGTGTCCAGCGACCGCTCGTTGAAGCCGGCGATGTCGATCTGCGCCAACGAAGACGAGAAGCCGGCGCCGCCGGCGCCAGCGGCGCTCTGCCGGCAATAGGCCAGCACACGGCCGTTCGGGCAGAAGGTGGGGCTTTCCACGGTGAATCCCTTGGTCAGGATGCGCTCCCCGGTGCCGTCCGGCGCCATCACCCCGATCGAGAAGCCGCCGCTGCCGATCCGGGTGAAGGCGATCAGGTCGCCGCGCGGACTCCAGACCGGCGAGCCGTACTGGCCCGACCCGTAGCTGATGCGGCGCGCGTCGCCGCCGCCGGCGCCCATGATGTAGAGCTGCGGGCTGCCGCCGCGGTCGGAATTGAACACGATCTGCCCGCCGTCCGGGCTATAGCAGGGGCTGGTGTCGATCGCGCCGGAGTTGGTCAGTTGCCGCTTCGAGCCGGAGCCCAGCTCGACCGTGTAGATGTCGGAGCCGCCGCCATGGGTGGCGGACATCACCACCGCGTTGCCGTCAGGCGAGAAGCGCGGCGCGAAGCTGATGCCGGCGAACTCCCCCAGCACCTGCTGCCGGCCGCTGCCCAGGTCGAACAGATAGACCCGTGGGCGGTCGTTGGCGTAGCTCATGAACGCGATCTCGTCGCGGGTCGGATGGAATCGCGGCGTCTTGACCAGCCATTCGCCGCCGGTCAGCGAGCGGGCGTTGGCGCCGTCCTGGTCCATGATCGCCAGCTTGGTGATGGCGTGGCTGCGCGGACCGGCCAGCGAGACGTAGCAGATGCGGGTGTCGAAATAGCCCTTGTCGCCCAGCATGCGCTCGTAGATCACGTCGGCGATGATATGCGCGATGCGGCGCCAGTTGCCGCCGCTGGTGGTGTAGGCGGTGCCCTGGAGCTGCTGGCCGGTGAACACGTTCCACAGCCGGAATTCGACCCTGACCGCGCCGCCGGAGCCGGACGTGGTGCCCTGCGCCACCGCCTGCGCGCCCATCGCCTTGTAGCTGTTGAAATCCGGCACGCCGGCGCCGCCTGCGGACGCTGCGGCGCTGAGCGGCCGGAACAGGCCGCAGCCGGCCAGGTCGTTGGCGATCACCTGGCTCATCTGGTCGCCGACGCCGGGCCCGAAGGACGGGATGGCGATCGGGATCGGCGCGGTGCGCGCCTGGTCGACGGTGATCTCCGCCCCGCCAGGGCCGGCGCCGTTGCCGGCCCCAGGAGCAGAGCCAGGAGCGTTCTGGGCCATCGCCAGCAGCGGATGCGCGACGATGCCGCCGGCCACCCCGGAGGCGATCAGGCCGCGCCTGGTCAGGCGATTGGTGTCGGGCGTGCGATACGACATGGAAGGCTCCCTGGACGGGCCCGTCACGGGCGGAAGACGAAGCTGAGCTGCTGGGATTTTCCCAGCATGCCGGGCGGGATCGGCAGTTTGGCGCAGGTCGGGTTGAGCACCGCGTCGCGGGCGCGTTCGGCCAGCGCCCGGTAGCCGGGATCGGCGGCCATGCGCGCCGCGGTGTCCGGCTTGAACGCGACGATGCGCGCCTCGCCGGTCTCGTCGATCGTCACCAGCAGGTGCGCGGTGAAGGTCGCGTAGTTCTTGGCCTCGGTATCCTCGGCGTAGCAGCGCCGCACCGAGCCGCCGATCGCCTTCTGCTGGCCGGCGGTCAGTTGCCCGGTCACGTCGCCGGCACGCGAGGTCGAGCCGCCCTGGTCGGGATTGGCGTGCGCCCTGGGCGGATGAGTCTGCGGCTGGTCGGCGCGGAACTTCTCAAGATTGGCCATCAGCGAATGAGTGTCGGGCTGCACGTTCGCGGTCTTGTTCGGCTGCGTGACATGCGACGGCACCGTCATCTTCGGCAGGTCCGGCTGCGGATGGGCGACCGGCGGCGCCGGGGCCTTGCTCGGCGACGGCGGCGCCGGCTTGGGCGGCGGCGGCGGCTTGGCGACCTCCGGCGACGGCTCCTCGATCTTCGGCGGGATGTCCAACGGCGGGGTCGGCGTCTGCACCGCCTCGGGCGGCGGCGGCACCGGGGTCGGCGGCGGCGGCGGCGGCGGCGGTTCCTCGACCGGCAGCTTCTCCGGCGGCGTCGGCGACGGCGGCGCGACCTTGTCGACCTGCGACGGCGCCTCCTCCGGCTTCGGCGCCGGCTGGTCGCCCTTGCGCGCCTTGGCCGGGGGACCGACGAAATCCATCTCGACCGCGGGCGCGTCCTGTGGCTCGGGCGGCTTGGCCAGCGGCGGCAGCACGATGATGACGGCGAGCAGGAGCAGCAGATGCAGGCCGCCCGAGACCAGGGCGGCCCGCCTCAGCGAACCTCTGTCGTCATGTCTGGTGCGGACCAAGGGCGGGTCGCTCCGGCCGGTCCGCTAGCGCGACGCCGGCGCGCCTTGCGGCTGCTCGGCCAGCAGGGCGACATGGGTGAAGCCGCCGGAGGTGATGGTGCCCATCACCTGCATCACCCGGCCGTAATCGATGTGCTGGTCGCCGCGCACGAAGATGCGGTGGGTGGGATCGTTCTGCGCCGCCGCCTGCAGCTTGGCGACCAACTGGTCGGTGCTGACCGCGTCGTCGCCCATGAACAGGCTGCCGTCGGCCTTGATCGTCACCGTGATCGGCTTGGTGTCGGCATTGACCGGCGACGCGTTGGTCTTGGGCAGGTCGACATTGACGCCGCTGGTCATCAGCGGCGCGGTGACCATGAAGATGATCAGCAGCACCAGCATCACGTCCACCATCGGCGTGACGTTGATCTCCGACATCGGCCGGTGCCGGCGCCGTCCGCCGAATCCGCCGCGTCCGCCGCCGCCGCCCATCTGCATCGCCATGGCTCAGGCCCTCTCCTCGGACTGCCGCGACAGGATGGCGCCGAACTCGGTGCCGAACGCCTCCAGCCGGTCGGCGAAGCGGGCCAGCTTCTGGTTGATGATGTTGTAGGCCACCACCGCCGGAATCGCCGCGACCAGGCCGATCGCGGTGGCGAACAGCGCCTCGGCGATGCCGGGCGCCACCACGCTGAGATTGGTGTTGTGCATCGCCGCGATCGCCGAGAAGGAATGCATGATGCCCCAGACGGTGCCGAACAGCCCGACGAAGGTCGCGGTTGAGCCGACCGTCGCCAGGAAGATCATCCAGCGCTCCAGCCGCTCCATCTCCCGGGTCACGGTGATGCCCATGGCGCGATCGACCCGCTCGCGGACGCTGCCGCGCGACAGGTCGGCGCCGCTGACGCGGGCGCTGCGACGCCATTCTCCCATCGCCGCCCCGAACACCGCGGCCATCGGATGCGCCGGCTTGGCGCCCTCGGTCTCGTACAGTTCGTCGAGGCTGCCGCCGGACCAGAAGCGATCCTCGAAGCCGCTCGCCTGGCGGTTGACCCGGCGCACCGAGATCAGCTTCTCGAAGATGATCGCCCAGACCCATACGCTGGTGGCGATCAGCCCCAGGATGACAAGCTTGACGACGAACGAGGCCGCGATGAACAGGCCCCAGAGCGAGAGATCCCCGCCAGAGGCCGCCATGCCCGTCGCAGCCAGGTTCGCCGCATCAACCGCCCGATCCAAACACGCCTCCATCGTCTCGCCCGGCCACACGGCCCGGACGCCGTCTGCTTTGCCGCGCTTCCCTAGAGGGTTTTCACCCGGAGCAGAAGCTTTGTCCGCTATCCACTTGCGTATGGACGCTTTTTAAGGCGGAAGCATGACAGCGACCCAGGCCGCGGGGCGAGCGCTTTCCAGGCGGTGAGCGATATTTCCAGCATATTTCGGAACAGGCCGTATCATTACTATTCGATTACCAGTCATTCCAACTAGGGGGTCATCTTTCTGAGGATGATGTTGTGAAATTACGCCCTTCCGCAGGCGAAGGCTGCCTTGTTTATCTCTTTTTCACGCTGAGAGCCGATTATTCGGTTTGAGAACGGAATATCTGCTTCTATGCGTATCGCCCACGCCGCGGTCCGGATCGCTGGATCCTGCGGCGACGCTCTCTCCCGAGGATTCGCAGTGGCCAACCTGTTTCCGTCCGGCGGCACGAACACCACCACCCAGACCTATACCGGTCCCACCATCATCGGTGCGGGCGGCCAGTCCATCACCAACACCGCCAGCGGCGTGCTCGCCTTCGAGGTGCCGGGAGCCAGCTTCTGCGCCATCAACGGCAGCCTGAGCAATGCGGGTTCGGTCACCTACGCGGTCACTTCGGTCGGCGGCGGCGGCAGCTTCCTGCTCGGCGATAGAAGCGCGAGCTTGACCCAGACCGGCGGCACGCTGAGTTTTATCGACCTGAACGAGACCACCGGTGCGACGGTCTCGCTGAATTACGGCGCCATCTTCAACGACGCCGAAAGCGTGATCGACATCGAAGCGTACGGCGCCTCGAATGTCGACGCGTTCTTCGTCGGCAACCTCACCAATTTCGGCATCATGAAAATCGTCGACTTCAGCGGCGCCGGCATGATCAGCAACTGGGGCAACGCCACCGGCGCCTTCGTCAACGGCGGCACGTTCGCCATCGACGATGCGACGGGCGTGAGCGGCTCGACCACCAATTTCGCTTTCAAGGGATTCACCAACAGCGGTCGCTTCACCCTCAATCTGCCTGCCGCCTCGACGGCGATCATCTCCACCGGATCGGGCGGGCTGACCAACAGCGGCATCCTTACGATCGTGTCGCACGGGCTGGGCGGGGGAAATATCCAGATCGCGGGGTCCGGCGACAACATCAACACCGGCACCATCATTGTCGCCGATGCCAACCTCGTCGTCGGCGCCAGCGTGAGCGGCAGCGGCGGCGTCTGGAACCTGAGCGGCGGCGCCAACCTCACGCTGGGCGGACTCACCACCGGCAGCGACCAACTGTTCGCCTTCTCCGGCGGTGACAATACGTTGAAACTGCTGACGCCGTCCGGCTTCGCTGGCACCATCAGCGGCTTCAGCCAGGGCGACCAACTGATCGCCACGGGACTCCTCGGCACCCCCAGCTACAACGCCGCCACCGGCGATCTGACGGTCGGCGGCGCCAGCTTCCACGTCGGGCTCGGCTATAGCGGCGCGTTCAGCGAGGGCGCCAACGGGATCATCACCTACACCGGCGCCGAGGCCTGCTTCCTGCCAGGAACGCTGATCGCCTGCCCGGAAGGGCAGAAACCGGTCGAGCGGATCGTTGCCGGCGACCAGGTGATCGCGCTGCAGGATGGCGCGCGGATTGTCCGGACGGTGGCATGGGTCGGCCAACAGACCGTCGATCTCACGACGCTGGACGATCCCGAGGGCCATTATCCAGTGAGGATCGGCCAGGATGCGATCGCGCATGGCGTCCCGTTCAAGGACCTGCTGCTCACCGCGGAACACTGCCTGTTCCTGGAGGGCGGCTTCGTACCGGTGCGCCTACTGGTCAATGGCGGCAGCATACGCTTCGACCGCGCCATCACGCGCTTCACCTATCATCACGTCGAGACGGAGACCCATTCGGTGATTCTGGCCGACGGCGTCCAGACCGAGAGCTATCTCGACACCGGCAACCGCGCCGGTTTCGCCCCCGACTACAGCGACGAGCACAGCCCCAACCACAGCGACGGCCACGGCCAAAGCACACCTCACCGGAAACGACGGCAGACCTGGGACCAGGACGCGGCGGCGGCGCTTTCGACCGCACGGACGGTGGTGGAACCCCTCTGGCACCGGCTCGCAGACCGATCGGCCACGCTCGGACAGCCGATCGACGAACCCCCGCCCACCACCGACGACCCGGAGATTCGCATCCTGCTCGACGATGGCCGCGCCCTCGCACCCTGCATTGTGCGCGGTCGCCAGCATAGCTTCCTGATCCCGGCAGGACGGCGCGCCACCAGGCTGCTGTCGCGCGCAGCGTCTCCGGCCGCGATCGTTGGTCCGTTCGTCGACGATCGGCGCAGCCTCGGCATCGCGGTCGAGAAGCTCGTGCGCTGGACCGGCCTCGACCGGACCGTCATCGGCGCGGACTGTCTGTCGCTGCCAGGATGGTACGACGCCGAAGGCGCCATCCGCTGGACCGCCGGCAGCGCAGCGCTCGACCTGCCGTCAGCCGATATCGAGACCTATCTCGACGTCCATGTCGCCGACACCATGCGCTATTTGTTGCCGGTCGCCCGCGCCGCCTGACAGACCCGGATGGTCAGGGGGTGAGCTTGTCGAGCACCCCCGACCAGGGCTCCGGCAGACGCACCGGCCTGCCGTCGCTCATCCGCATGAAGGCCAGCGTCACCAGGAGCGTGGCGTGCATGACGTCGCCGACCGAGAGGGTCTGGCGCAGCCGGACGCTGGCGCCGCGACGCTCGATCACCGCGGTCTCGACCGTCACCAGATCGTCGAGTCGCAGCGGGCGGGCATACTCCGCCTCCAGCCGGCGGACCACGAACACGATCCCATGCAGGCGCGCCAGTTCCGCCGCCGTGGCACCCTGGCTCCTGAGCGCCTCGCTGCGGGCGCGCTCGGCGAAGGCGAGATGTTGCGCGTGATACATGACCCCGCCGGCGTCGGTGTCCTCGTAATAGACCCTGACCTGGTGACGATGCGTCGCCACCGCTCACTCCTCCGACAGCAGGTCGAACTGCAGGCGCGGATCGACCGGCGGCGGCTTCAGTCCGAGGTGCTTCCAGCCGCGCTCCGCCAGCACCCTGCCCCGGCTGGTCCTGAGCACCAGCCCCTCCTGGATCAGGTACGGCTCCACCACGTCCTCCAGCGTATCGCGCGCCTCGGCCAGGGCGGCGGCCAGGGTCTCGACCCCGACCGGCCCGCCATGATGATGCTCGGCGATGCGGCGCAGATAGCGGCGATCCATCGCGTCGAGCCCGATCGTATCGACCTCCAGCCTGGTCAGCGCCGCATCGGCCAGCGCCCGGTCCACCGGGGCGGCGCTGGTGCGGCCGACGGTGGCGAAGTCGCGCACCCGGCGCAGCAGCCGCCCGGCGATGCGCGGGGTGCCGCGCGAGCGCGCCGCGATCTCCTCGGCGCCGTCATGGGTGAGCGCGAAGCGCAGTTTCTCGGCGCCGCGCGAGACGATCCGGCGCAGCTCCTCGGCGGTGTAGAACACCAGGCGCAGCGGGATGCCGAACCGGTCGCGCAGCGGCGTCGCCAGCAGCCCGGCGCGGGTGGTGGCGGCGACCAGGGTGAACGGCGACAGATCGATCCTGACCGACCGCGCGGCCGGGCCTTCGCCGATGATCAGGTCGAGCTGGAAATCCTCCATCGCCGGATACAGCACCTCCTCGATCGCCGGCTGCAGCCGATGGATCTCGTCGATGAACAGAACGTCGCGCGGCTGCAGGTTGGTCAGGATCGCCGCCAGGTCGCCGGCGCGCTGGATCACCGGGCCGGAGGTGGCGCGGAACCCGACGCCGAGCTCGCGGGCGACGATCTGCGCCAGAGTGGTCTTGCCCAGGCCGGGCGGGCCGTGCAGCAGGACGTGGTCGAGCGCCTCGCCGCGACCGCGTGCCGCCTGGATGAAGATCGACAGGTTCTCCCGGCTGGCCTGCTGGCCGACGAAATCGTCGAGCGATTGCGGCCGCAGCGTCGCCTCGGCGGCATCCTCCTCGGCGCGTCCGGAATCGATCGTGCGCGGCTCCCTCATCGCGCCAGCTCCTTCAGGCTGTCGCGGATGACGGCATCGAGCCGCGCGCCGTCGCCCAGGCGCTGCACGATGCGCTGCACCACCGGGTGCGCCTCGACGCGCCGGAACCCGAGCCCGGCCAGCGCCGCCAGCGCATCCGCCTCGACGCCGCCGCCCGCGACCGGCGCCGCGATACCCGGCGCGCCGCCGCTCGGCATGCCGCCGGCCTTGTCCTTGAGCTCGCTCAGGATGCGGTCGGCCAGCCTGGGGCCGACGCCGGGCGCGCGCGTCAGGCTGGCACGGTCGCCGGCGGCGATGATCGCGATCAGCTCGCGCGCCGACAGCGCGGACAGGATGCCGAGCGCCACCTTGGCGCCGACCCCCTGGACGGTGGTCAGCAGCCGGAACCAGTCCCGCTCGGCCGCCTCGGCGAACCCGTACAGCAGGATCGCATCCTCGCGCACCACGGTCTCGACCAGCACCCGGGCGATCTCCGGCGGACGCGGCAGCGACGACAGGCTCCGGGTCGAGGCCTGCACCAGATAGCCGACGCCGCCGACATCGATCACGCAGCGATCGGCGTCCATCTGCGTGAGCAGGCCGGTGAGCTGCGCGATCATCGGCGCGGCGCGGGCGAATCGGTCGTCGGCACAGTGGGTCGGTCCGTCTCTGGCAGGATCTCTCCATAGCACGGTGCCCGGGCCCGGCTTAAATCGCCCGCACCCGGCGCGGCGGCGATGCGCCGGCGCCGGACTTAACCGTGGTTTAATCCACCCCGTGCTACTGGGGACGGCAAGTGAAGAGCGAAAGAGCGGCCTCATGGACACGGTTCCGGACTGCCAGGATTGCGGCGACACGCCCGAGAAGGTGGTGATGCTGGCCGAGCGCGCCGCGCAGATCGCCGGCGCCAAGACCAGGGAGATCCAGACCATCACCGGACAGACCCGGATGCTGGCGCTGAACGCCACCATCGAGGCCGCCCGCGCCGGCGAGGCCGGCCGCAGCTTCGCGATCGTCGCAGGCGAGGTGAAGGCCGTCAGCAGCGAGATCGGCGCCCTTGCGGCACGGATGGAAAGCGAATTGCGTGACGCGCTGGATCAGGTGCGCGCGGTCGGCAAACGCATGGCGCACGAGGTTCGCGGCCAGCGTCTGGTCGATCTGTGCCTCAACGCGATCGAGATCATCGACCGCAATCTCTACGAGCGTACCTGCGACGTGCGCTGGTGGGCGACCGACGCGGCGGTGACGGACGCGGTCCGTCCCGACCACGAGCGCAGCCGCACCGAACGACGGCTCGGCATCATCCTCGAGGCCTACACGGTCTATCTCGACATCTGGGTCTGCGACCGCAACGGCGCCGTGGTCGCCAACGGCCGGCCGGAGCGCTATCCCGGCGTCGCCGGCACCGATGTGTCGCGCGAGACCTGGTTCCAGCAGGCCATGGCGGCCTGCTCGGCGAACGATTTCGCCGTCGCCGACGTCACACGGTGCGCGGTCCTGGGTGGCGGGGCCGTCGCCACCTATGCGGCGCCGATCCGCCCGGACGGGCTGACAAGCGGACCTGCGGACGGGGTGCTGGGAATCCATTTCGACTGGGCCCCGCAGGCGCACGCCGTGGTCGATGGCATCCGCCTGTCGCCGGACGAGGCGAAACGCACCCGCGTGTTGCTGGTCGATGCGCGCGGCCGGGTTCTGGCCGCGTCGGACCGGCGTGGCGAACTGACGGAAACCCTCGATCTGAACGTCAAGTCCGGCAAGAGCGGCTTCCATCAGGATCGTAACGGACGGCTGGCCGCCTTCCACACCACCCCGGGCTACGAAACCTATCGCGGCCTGGGATGGGCCGGGGTGATCATCCAGGACCCTGCCTGAAGACAATCGGCAAACGGTCTCCTGCCGGGGAGCCCTGCGTTATCGGCGTGGCGGAGTGGCACGGTCAGCGCCTCCGCGTTGATGACGTCCGGACCGTCGCAGGCGCGTGGGCATCGAGAAAGCGTTTCGTCAGCGCGCCGTAAAGCGGCTGCGGCGAGACCAGCCTGGAGACGCCGTACGCCAGGAAGGCGCTCGCCAGAAGGGGGACGGTCAGGCCCTGGTCATCGGTCATTTCCATCACGATCACCGTGGCGGTCAGCGGCGCCTGCGCCACAGCGGAGAAATACCCGACCATGGCGAGCAGCACCACGGCGCCGGGCGGGCTTGTGCGGCAGCAGAACCGCCAGGCTGCCGCCGATCCCGGCGCCGATCGAGAGCGACGGTGCGAAGATGCCGCCCGGACTAAAGCTGCGCCGGTTTGCAGCTCCAACGGGATGCGGATGATGGCTGACCTCAGCTTTGAAGGGGCGTGCCGTCCGTTCCACACGGTCCTGGTCGCGGGCGGCCCCGGCCTCCCCGACGGAGCGCCCGAGGATGCCATGTCGGATTGGCTCCGGACGACAGCGCCCGCCCGGGACCGTGGTATCGGCACCGCGCGGGAGCGGCAAGCACAGGTGGACCGCATGATGGCCGCCTCGGGACGCAGCCCTACGCCATGCGCGTGCCGGCGGCCACGCGCAGCCGGCTGGCGCGGTGATGCGCGTGGCAGATCGCCACCGCCAGGGCGTCCGCAGCGTCGGCGCGCTTGATGATGGCGCCCGGCAGCAGGCGGCGGACCATCATCTCGACCTGCTCCTTGCTGGCCGCCCCGGTGCCGACCACGGCGCGCTTGACCTCCATCGCGCCATATTCGGCGACCGCGATCCCGGCCAGCGCCGGGGCCAGCAGCGCCACGCCGCGCGCATAGCCGAGCTTGAGGGTCGAGGAGCCGGAGCGGTTGACGTAGGTCTCCTCGACCGCCGCCTCGCTGGGCGCGTAGGCGTCGAACAGGGCATTGAGCCCGGCATGGAGGGTCTTGAGCCGCTCCGGGACGCTGGCCGCGCCGTCGGTGGCGATCACCCCGTCGGCAATGTGGCGCAGACGGTTGCCGTCGACCTCGATCAGGCCCCAGCCCATGAACCGCAGGCCGGGATCGATGCCGAGCAGGCGGGTCACGCGGTCAGATCCCGGCCGACCCTATCGCTCATGCCGACAGGCGTTCGGCCACCGCGTCGGGGAGGTCGAAATTGGCGTACACCGCCTGCACGTCGTCGTTCTCGTCGAGCGCGTCGATGAGCTTGAGCAGCGACGCGCCCTTCTCCTCGTCGAGCGTGACGGTGACGTTCGGCCGCCAGTCCAGCCTGGCGCTTTCCGGCGCGCCGAACCTGGCCTCCAGCGCGTCGCGTACGGCGAAGAACGCCGTGGTGGCGCAGGTGACCTCGTGGCCCTCGGCGGAGCTCTCGGCCGTGTCTGCGCCGGCCTCGATCGCCGCCTCCAGCATCTCGTCCTCCGAGGCGGCGGACGCGGGATAGGTGACGATGCCGAGATGGTCGAACATGAAGGAGACCGAATTGGTCTCGCCCAGGCTGCCGCCATGCTTTGAAAAGGCGGCGCGCACGTCGGACGCGGTCCGATTGCGATTGTCGGTCAGCGCCTCGACGATCACCGCGACGCCGGCGGTGCCGTATCCCTCGTAGCGCACCTCGACGTAATCCTCGCCGGCACTGGCGCCCGCCGCCTTCTTGATCGCCCGCTCGACCGTGTCCTTGGGCATGTTGACCTTCTGCGCCGCCCACATCGCGGCACGCAGCCTGGCATTGCTGGACGGGTCGGGCAGTCCGGACCGCGCCGCCACGGTGATCTCGCGGATCACCTTGGCGAACTGGCGGGCGCGCCGCGCGTCCTGCGCGCCCTTGCGATGCATGATGTTCTTGAACTGGGAATGACCGGCCATGGTGATTCTCTCCGGCGCGTCAGGCGAGACGCCCGTGGCAGTGCTTGTACTTGGTGCCGGAACCGCAGGGGCAGGATGCGTTGCGCGGCGTGTCGATCCAGCTCGCCGGGTCGGCGGTGACGGTCGGGTGCGCGGGCGCCAGATGCACCGATTCCGGTCCCGGCTCGACGGTTTCCTGCAGGCTGGCGCTGGCGGCCGCCGAAAGCGACGTGCCATCGCCGACCGGCGGCGCCGGCTCGGAGACCACCTGGCCGTCGACATGCTGGCCCGGGAACGGATCGTCCGCCGGCGGCATCACCTCGACGCGCGACAGCATCGCCGTGACCCGCTCGCGCAGCTCGTCAAGCATGACGTTGAACAGCGCGAACGCCTCGTTCTTGTATTCGTTGAGCGGATCCTTCTGCCCGTAGGCGCGCAGCGAGATGCCCTGCCGCAACTGGTCGAGCGCGAGCAGATGTTCCTTCCAGACCGTATCGAGCGTGTTCAGCAGCAACTGCTTTTCGATGTAGCGCATGATCGACGGGCCGAAATTGGCCGCCTTGGCCGCCGCCGCCTGCGCCGCGGCCTGCTCGACCCGCTCCAGCACCTCGGCCAGGCCGACGCCGTCCTCCTCGGACCAGGCCTGGATCGGCAGGTCGAGGGCCAGGAGACGCAGCAGATCGTCGTACAGCTCCGCGCTCTCCCATTGCTCGCCGAACGATTTCTCCGGAATCCGCGCGCGCACCACCTGGTCGATCAGCTCGTTGCGCATGGTGGCGACGATATCCGACACGTCGCTCGACGACATGAACTCGCGGCGCTGCGCATAGACCTCCTTGCGCTGGCTGTTGTTCACGTCGTCGTATTTCAGCAGGTTCTTGCGGGTGTCGAAGTTGCGCGCCTCGACCTTCTTCTGCGCCTTCTCGAGCGCGCGGTTGATCCAGGGATGGATGATCGCCTCGCCCGGCTTCAGACCCATCTTCTGCAGCATGCCGGCCATCCGGTCCGAGCCGAAGATGCGCATCAGATCGTCCTGCAGGGACAGGAAGAACCGCGATGCGCCGGGATCGCCCTGCCGGCCGGACCGGCCGCGCAACTGGTTGTCGATGCGACGGCTCTCGTGACGCTCGGTGCCGATCACGAACAGGCCGCCGGCCTCCTTGACGATCGGATGGTAGCGCGCGACCTCCTCGCGGATCTCGGCCTCGCGGACCGCCCGCGCCGCCTCGTCGAGCGTGCCCATTTCCTGCCGTACGCGCATCTCCACGTTGCCGCCGAGCTTGATGTCGGTGCCGCGGCCGGCCATGTTGGTGGCGATGGTGATGGCGCCGGGCGCGCCCGCCTGGGCGACGATGGTCGCCTCCATCTCGTGGAACCGCGCGTTCAGCACGTTGTGAGGGATGTTCTCGGCGTGCAGCAGCGCCGACAGATGCTCGCTCTTCTCGATCGAGGTGGTGCCGACCAGGATCGGCTGCTTGGTCGCATGCACCTCCTTGATCAGGGTCCGCACCGCCTCGAACTTGTCCTTTTCGGTGAGATAGACCTCGTCGTCGCCATCCTGCCGGATCACCGGGACGTTGGTCGGGATCTCGACCACGTCGAGCTTGTAGATCTCGGCGAACTCGTCCGCCTCGGTCATCGCCGTCCCGGTCATGCCGGACAGCTTGGGATAGAGCCGGAAATAGTTCTGGAAGGTGATCGAGGCGAGCGTCTGGTTCTCCTGCTGGATCTCCTGGTGCTCCTTGGCTTCCAGCGCCTGGTGCAGCCCGTCGCCGTAGCGCCTTCCCTCCATCATGCGGCCGGTGAACTCGTCGATGATGACGACCTTGCCCTCGCGCACGATGTAGTCGACGTCGCGCGCGAACAGTGTATGCGCGCGCAGCGACTGCTGGACGTGATGCACGACCGAGACGTTGTGGATGTCGTACAGCCCGCCCTCGTCGATGATGCCGGCCGCGCGCAGCATCGCCTCGACGGTCTCGGTGCCGTGCTCGGTCAGGATGACGCTGCGGAACTTCTCGTCCTTGTCGTAGGTGGTGGCGTCGCGGGCGAGCTCGGCGACCACCGCATCGACGCTGCGATACAGCTCCGAGCTGTCCTCGGCCGGACCGGAAATGATCAGCGGGGTGCGCGCCTCGTCGATCAGGATCGAGTCCACCTCGTCGACGATGGCGTAGTTGAAGTCGCGCTGGACCATGTCCTCCAGCCGGTATTTCATGTTGTCGCGCAGATAGTCGAAGCCGAACTCGTTATTGGTGCCGTAGGTGACGTCCGCGGCGTAGGCGGCGCGCCGCTCCTCGTCGGCCATGTTCGGCACGATCACCCCGGTGCTGAGGCCGAGGAAGGCGTAGAGCCGGCCCATCTCCTCGGAATCGCGCCGCGCCAGGTAGTCGTTGACCGTCACCACATGCACGCCCTTGCCGGACAGCGCATTCAGGTAGGTGGGCAGGGTGCCGACCAGGGTCTTGCCCTCGCCGGTGCGCATCTCGGCGATGCGCCCGGAATGCAGCACCATGCCGCCGACCAACTGCACGTCGAAATGACGCATGCCGAGCACCCGGCGCGACGCCTCCCGGACCACGGCGAACGCCTCCGGGAGCAACGAATCGAGGCTGGCGCCGTCGGCGATGCGGGCCCGGAACTCCTGGGTCCTGGCGGCCAGCGCCTGGTCGTCGAGCGCTGCGACCTGCGGCTCGAGCGCGTTGATCTCCGGCACGCGCCGCTGATGCGACCGCAGCGAGCGGTCGTTGGCGGAGCCGAACAGGGAGCGGGCGAGGGCAGAGAACATGAAGGCCTTCCGGATGGCGCTGTGCGTCCCGGCCGACGATCGTCGCGCCTGGGCGGCTCGGCCGACTGAGAGCTCGGGCCCGGGCGAGCGTCGTCGGCGGGCGTCGCGCGGTTTTCAGATAGGACCGGGGCCGCGACCGGTCAACCGAGCCGCCCGGCTCCTGGAGGCTCGCTTGTGGGAGTGGTCCGGTTTTGGCATCATCCGGCCACCGAAATTCGAGGTTTCCATCCAATGCGGCTTTCCTGCCCGGCTGCTGCCCTCACGGCGGCCGCCTTCTTCCTGTCCGCCTCCGCCCTCACGCCGGTCGCGTTCGCAGCTCCACACAAGAAGGACGCTCCTGCGGCGACCCCGGCGCCCGCGCCCGCCGCTTCCGCCCCGGCCAAGAACGCCAACCCGGTGGTGGCGTCGGTCGATGGCGATCCGATCCATCTCGATCGGGTCCAGGCGGCGGCGCAGTCGCTTCCCGACGAGGCGCGCGGGATGCCGCCGCAGATGCTGTTCCCGATGATCGTGAACCAGTTGATCGACCAGAAGGCGCTGCTGATCGAGGCCCAGAAGGAAGGGCTGCAGAAGGACCCGGCGGCGCAGAAGGCGATGCAGGCGGCCGCCGACCAGGCGCTGCAGAACATCTATCTGTCGCGAATCATCGGCCCGACCGTCACCGACGACGCGATCAAGGCGGCCTACGCCCGGGACTATGCCGGCAAGCCCGGCGAGAAGGAGGTGCATGCGCGCCACATCCTGGTCGCCGACGAGAAGACGGCCGACGACATCATCAAGCAGCTCAAGGGCGGTGCCGATTTCGCCACGCTGGCCAAGAAGTACTCCACCGACAAGGGTTCCGCCGCGACCGGCGGCGGCGATCTCGGCTGGTTCAAGCAGGGCGACATGCTGCCGGAATTCTCCACCGCCGCGTTCGCGATGAGCAAGGGGCAGATCTCCGACAAGCCGGTGCATACGCGCTACGGCTATCACGTGATCCAGGTGCTCGACACCCGCACCTCGACCCCGCCGGCCTTCGACACCGTCGCGGCGCAGATCCGGCAGAAGCTGATCCAGTCGGGCGTGCACGCCGCCGTGGACAAGGCCGTCGCCAAGGTGAAGGTGGTTCGCTACAACCCGGACGGCACGCCGATGACCGACAAGCCAGCCCCGGCCGCCGCCGCCGCCGCCGCCGGCAACCCGCCGGTGCCCACCCAGGCCGCGGCGCCGCCCACACCCGGCGCCACGCCGCCGGGCGGCGGCGAGTAAGGCCCGAGGCAAAGCCAAGGCGCTACAATCCTGTCAGAACGCGCGGGGGCGCAGACCATGGCCAAGACGATCGCCGTGTCGCCGCTCGTGGTCGCGTTCCCGTCGCTGGGCAAGCTGCGTGGCGTCCGCTTCGCCGCCGGCGCCGCGGGGATCCGCTACCAGGGCCGCACCGATCTGGTGCTGGCCGCCTTCGCGCCCGGGACGCGCGTGGCCGGCGTGTTCACCCGCAATCTCTGCCCCGGCGCGCCGATCGACTGGTGCAGAAGCGCCCTGGCCGGCGGCGTCGCGCAGGGCCTGGTGGTCAATGCCGGCAACGCCAACGTCTTCACCGGCAGAGCCGGGCGCGAGACCTGCGCCGCCACCGCCGACGCGGCGGCCACCCTGCTCGGCTGCGCGCCGTCGGAGATCTTCCTCGCCTCGACCGGCGTGATCGGCGAGGTGCTGCCGGCGCATCGCATCACCGACGCCCTGCCCGCCCTGGCGTCTTCCCTGTCGGAGGATGGCTGGGAAGCGGCGGCGCGCGGCATCATGACCACCGACACCTTCCCGAAAGGCGCCGTGCGTCGCACCGAGATCGGCGGCATCCCGGTCACCCTGCAGGGGATCGCCAAGGGAAGCGGCATGATCGCGCCGGACATGGCGACCATGCTCTGCTTCGTCGCCACCGACGCCGCCCTGCCGGCCTCGGTGATCCAACTGCTGCTGTCGGCCGCCGTGTCGCGCAGCTTCAACCGCACCACGGTCGATTCCGACACCTCGACCAGCGACATGGTGCTGTTGTTCGCCACCGGGCAGGCCGGCAACGTGGCGCCCGCCGACGCCGCCGATCCCGATCTCGCCG
>CAIMSN010000081.1 GCA_903844135.1 uncultured Rhodospirillales bacterium
CGACGTGCTGTGCTGGCTGCTGGACGCGCACGGCGCCAACGGCCTGTTCAATCTCGGCACCGGCACGGCGCGCACCTATCTCGATCTGGCGCACGCGGTCTGCGACGCGGCAGGGCAACCGCGCGCGGTCGCGTTCGTCGATATGCCGGAGTCGCTGCGCGGCCAGTACCAGTCCTACACCTGCGCCGATATCGGCCGGCTGCGCGACGCCGGCTATGCGGGCCAGTTCACCACGCTGGAGGAGGGGGTGCGCCGCTATGTCGCCCTGCTCGACTCCGGCGATCCGTATCTGTAGCCGCAGGACCGCCGCCGCCGATGATCCCCGTTCTCGTGTTCCCCGAATTCGACCCGGTGCTGGTGCATCTGGGCCCGCTTGCGATCCGCTGGTACGCGCTCGCCTACATCGTCGCCCTGGTGCTCGGCTGGCAGCTCATGCGGCGCATGGCGCTGCGGTCGCCCCAGGTCGCCACCACGCTGCAGGTGGACGATTTCCTCACCTGGGCGACGCTCGGCGTCGTGCTCGGCGGCCGGCTCGGCTACATCCTGTTCTACCAGCCGAGCCTCTATTTCGCGCATCCGGCCTCGATCTTCGAACTCTGGCACGGCGGCATGAGCTTCCATGGCGGCATGCTCGGCGTGGTGATGGCGCTGGTGCTGTACACCCGCCGGCGCGGGATCGACCTGCTCGGCTTCGCCGACCGGCTGGCCGTGGTGGTGCCGATCGGCCTCGGCCTCGGCCGCATCGCCAATTTCATCAATGGCGAGCTGTGGGGCCGGCCGGCGCCGGCGTCGCTGCCCTGGGCGATGATCTTTCCGCGCGTGGACGACGTGCCGCGCCATCCGAGCGAGCTGTACGAGGCGCTGCTCGAGGGGGTGCTGCTGCTTTCCGTGATGCTGGTGCTGGCGTCGCGCCGGTCGGTCCGCGAACGCGCCGGCCTGCTCACCGGCGTGTTCCTGCTCGGCTACGCGATCCTGCGCGCCTTCGCCGAGCATTTCCGACAGCCGGATGCGTTCCTGAACTACCTGGCGTTCGGCACCACCATGGGCCAGCTCCTGTGCATTCCGATGGCGATCGCCGGGATCGGGCTGATCGTCTATGCGCGTCGCGGCCCGCCGCTGCGGCCGCTGGCGCTGCCCGCTGGCGAGCCACCGGCCAGCGACCCGGCCCGGGACCCGATTTGAGCGCAGCGCCGGAGCGGCTCGACCGCTTCATGCAGCGGGCCAACGCCGCCTATTACGCGACGTGCGACCCGTTCGCGGACTTCGTCACCGCGCCGGAGATCGCCCAGGCTTTCGGCGAGATCATCGGCGCCTGGGCGGCGGTGATGTGGCAGGCGATCGGCGCACCCTCGACCGTGCTGCTGGTCGAGGCCGGCCCCGGACGCGGCACGCTAATGGCCGACGCGCTGCGCCTGGCCTCCCGCGTGGCGCCGGATTTCCGCCGCGCGCTGCACCTGCATCTGCTCGAGACCTCGCCGCGCCTGCGCCGTCTGCAGGCGGCGGCGCTGCCGGACGCGTCGCCGACCTGGCACGACACGCTGGAGAGCCTGCCGGACGGTCCGATGCTGCTGATCGGCAACGAGTTCCTCGACGCGCTGCCGATCCGCCAACTGGTCAGGACCGCCACCGGCTGGCTCGAACGCCATGTCGCCGGTGGCGGCTTCGTGCTGTGCGAGACCGATCTCGCGCCTTTTTCGCTGCCCGGCCGATCGGTCGCGCCCGGCGAGGTGGTCGAAGTCTGCGAGCCGGGCCAGGCCATCGTCCGCGCCCTGGCCGGCCGTCTGGCGCGCAGTCCGGGCGCCGCCCTGTTCCTCGATTACGGCCCGGACCGCCCCGGCACCGGCGACACGCTGCAGGCGCTGCGCGACGGCAGCCCGGCGCCGCCGCTGCAGGAGCCCGGCCGCGCCGACCTGACCGCGCATGTCGATTTCCCGACCCTGCGCGCCATCGCGCGCGCCGAGGGCGCCGCGGTCTATGGGCCGGACGGGCAGGGCGGCTTCCTCTCCGCGCTCGGCCTGTTCGCCCGCACCGAGCGCCTGGCGCAGGGCAGACCGCCCGAGCAGGCGCGCGCCCTGGTCGACGCCGCGCATCGCCTGGCCGCCCCCGACCGGATGGGGCGTCTGTTCAAGGCGATGGCGCTGTGCCACCCGTCACTCGGCGTGCCACCCGGTTTCACGCGGACGCCAGACTCGGAGCCTGCCACTTGAGCGATCCGGTTTTTCTCGCCGACGCCAGCCTGTCGCCCTGCGCGCACGGCTTCTTCACCCGTCTTGGCGGCGTCTCCACCGGCCCCTACGCCAGCCTGAACTGCAGCATGACCAGCGGCGACGATCCGGAGCGCCTGCGCGAGAACCGCCGCCTGGTCGCCGCCGCGATCGGGGTGCCGCCGGAGCATCTGCTCGGACTGACCCAGGTGCATGGCGACGCGGTCGTCACCGTCCGGGCCCCATGGGCGCCGGGCGAGGGCGGCCGCGCCGACGCCATGGTCACCGACCGGCCCGGCCTGGCGCTCGGCATCATCACCGCGGACTGCGCCCCGGTGCTGTTCGCCGACACCCGGGCCGGCGTGGTCGGCGCCGCGCATGCCGGCTGGCGCGGCGCGGTCGCCGGCGTGCTGGAGCGTACCGTCGCGGCGATGGCGGCGCTCGGCGCCACGCCGTCGCTGATCCGGGCGGTGGTCGGTCCCTGCATCGGCCAGGCGAGCTACGAGGTCGGTCCCGAGGTGCGCGACGCGCTGCGGTCGGCGCCGCTCGTCGGCCAGCGTGCGGGTGCCGACAGCTTCTTCGCGCCCGGGCGTGACGACCGCCTGCAGTTCGACCTCGCCGGCTATTGCGTCGCCAGGCTGACCAAGGCGGGAGTCGGTCACGCGACCGCGCTCGGCCTGGACACCAGGGCCGACGAGACCCGCTTCTTCAGCCATCGCCGCCGCACCCTGGCCGGCGGCGGTCCGATCGGCCACCAGATCTCGGTGATCGCCCTTCCCGGCACCTGGCGGACCCCTGCATGAAAAAACGCCTGATCCCCACGTTCGTGCCGCTCGCGGCGCTGGCCGCCTGCGGCGACCTGCCACAGCCCTTCGCCGGCAATCCCGGCGCCGACGCGCTGCGGCTCGCCGCACCGCCGCCGGCCCGGCTCGACGTGCCGCCGCCGGGCAACGCGCTGCTCGGCGACGCGGAATCGGTGGTCTGGAGCAAGGCCCTGGTCAAGAGCCTGCTCGACAAGGAGGTGCCGGCGGTGGCGCAGCCGGTACGGCCCGGCGACTGGTCGCTGCAGGTCGCGGCCACCCTGTCCGGCGCGCAGGTGATCCCGACCTATCGCATCCTCGGCCCGAACGGCCGGGTCCGCGCGACCCAGGCCGGCGCCGCGGTGCCGGCGCGCGACTGGTCCAGCGCCGACCCGTCGATCGTCGCCGCCACCGCGTCGGTGGCGTCCGCGACCATCAGCACCATGCTGACCGGCCTGCAGGCGCAGGCGGCGCAGGCCGATCCGAACAGCCTGCTGAACCGGCCGACCAGGATCTGGTTCGGCGGCGTCACCGGCGCGCCCGGCAACGGCGATGCCGAGCTCGCCATCCAGATGCGCTCCCTGCTGCCGGACGCGCACGACACGCTGCAGACCGACGAGACCAAAGCCGACTACAAGGTCACCGGCCAGGTCTCGGTCTCCAAGCCGCAGGGCGACGTCCAGCATATCGAGATCGTCTGGACGGTGATCCGGGCGCAGGACGGCAAGGGCGGCCACGAGGCCGGCAAGGCGACCCAGTTGCACGACGTGCCGGCCCACTCGCTCGACGGCTACTGGGGCGATACCGCGATGGCGGCGGCGCAGGAGGCTTCCGGCGGCATCCACGAGGTGATCGCCAACAACGAGGGCAAGCCGCACGGCGCTGCGGGCGGCGCTGCGGGCGGCGAGGACGCTTCCCCGCCCGGCGCCCAACCCGCTACCCCAGGGCTGAGCGGTCCGCCGCCCGGTCCTTTGCCTAAGCCGGGTCCTCTGCCCAAACCGGGCCCGTCTTGAGCCGGCCCGGGACAGGCGCCGCGGACCCGGCGTTGGATCGAGCTCGCGTGACAGGGATCGGCGCGATTGCTAGATACCGGCTGCCCTGGTCCCGCCGTCCCGAGTCAAGGGCGGCCGGGTCCGGGCCGCCGCGGAGCCGCACGCCATGAAGATCGTCGCCTGCAACAGCAACCGGCCGCTGGCCGAGGCCGTCGCCGCCACGCTGGGGTTGCCGCTCTGCAAGGCGGTGGTGCGGCGGTTCGCCGACATGGAGATCTTCGTCGAGATCCAGGAGAACGTCCGCGGCGAGGACGTGTTCGTGGTGCAGTCCACCTGCTACCCGACCAACGACAACCTGATGGAACTGCTCATCATGATCGACACGCTGCGCCGGGGTTCGGCGCGGCGCATCACCGCGGTGATCCCCTATTTCGGCTATGCCAGGCAGGACCGCAAATCCGGCCCGCGCACGCCGATCAGCGCCAAGCTGGTCGCCAACCTGATCACCGAGGCCGGCGCGCACCGCGTGCTGACGATGGATCTGCATGCCGGCCAGATCCAGGGCTTCTTCGACATCCCGGTCGACAATCTGTTCGCCGCCCCGTTGTTCACCCGCGACATCAAGGAGCGCTACGGATCGCGCGACCTGATGATCGTCTCGCCGGATGTCGGCGGCGTGGTGCGCGCCCGGCAGCTCGCCAAGCGCCTGAACGTCGACCTGGCGATCATCGACAAGCGGCGCGAGCGCGCCGGCGTCTCGGAAGTGATGAACGTGATCGGCGACGTCTCCGGCCGGCACTGCCTGCTGGTCGACGACATCATCGACAGCGGCGGTTCGCTCTGCAACGCCGCCGAGGCGCTGATCGCCCAGGGCGCCAGCGGCGTCGGCGCCTACGTCACCCATGGCGTGCTGACCGGCGGCGCGGTGTCGCGCGTCGCCTCCTCGCCGATCGAGATGATGACCATCACCGACAGCATCCTCGGCACCGAGGCGGTCCGCCTCGCCGCCAACGTGCGCCAGATCACCATCGCCCAACTGCTCGCCAACGCGATGCGCGCCGTGTCGGTGGAGAGCTCGGTCAGCTCGCTGTTCGACTGAAGGAGGATCGATGACCGCAAGACTGGCCCCGCGTCCGTTCTGGTATCTGCGTCACGGCGAGACCGACTGGAACGCGCGCGGCCTCAGCCAGGGCCGCTCCGACATCCCGCTGAACGAGACCGGGATCGGCCAGGCCGAGCGCGCCGCCCTGGTCATGGCCGCGCACTGGGCCGACCACGCGCCGATCGCCCGCATCGTCTCCTCGCCCCTGGTGCGCGCGCACCGCACCGCGCAGATCGTCGCCGAGACCCTGGCGGCACGCGACGGGGTGACGTTGCCGATCGCCACCGATCCCGGTCTGCAGGAGGTGTGTTTCGGCGTGCAGGAGGGCCAGCCGATGGGCGACTGGTACGATAGCTGGATCGCCGGCGACTATGTCCCGGACGGCGCCGAGCCGTTCCAGGAGCTGGTCTCGCGCGCCGTCGCCGCGGTCGACCGCGCCACCGCGGACACCGGCCCCGACGCCTCGGTGCTGATCGTGTGCCACGGCGCGATGTTCCGCGCGCTGCGCATGGCGATGGGCCTGCCCGCCAATGTCCGCCTGCCCAACGCCGCCCCGCTCTGGCTGGCGCCCGGCACGCCGGATCCGCTGCCCTGGTCGCTGACCGAGGTCGGCAGGGCCGCCTGATGCACGGCGATGGCGACGCGCTGCTCACGGCACTCGTCGCCATCGTCGGCAAGCGCCATGTCCTGACCGGCGACGCCCGCACCCGCCGCTATCGGCGCGGCTATCGCTTCGGCGACGGGCCGGCACTGGCGGTGGTGCGTCCCGGCACGCTGGTCGAGCAATGGCGGGTGGTGAAGGCCTGCATCGAGGCCGGCCGCATCGTGCTGATGCAGGCCGCCAATACCGGCCTGACCGGCGGCTCCACCCCGGACGGCGACGGTTACGACCGCGAGATCGTCATCGTCAGCACGCTGCGGCTCGATCGCGTCCGGCTGATCGGCGGCGGACGCCAGGCGCTGTGTTTTCCCGGCACCACGCTGGATGGTCTGGAACGCGCGCTCAAGCCGCTGGGCCGCGAGCCGCATTCCGTGATCGGCTCGTCCTGCATCGGCGCCTCGGTGATGGGCGGGGTGGCCAACAATTCCGGCGGCGCGCTGGTGCGTCGCGGCCCGGTCTATACCGAGCTCGCTTTGTTCGCGCGGGTCGACGCCGCCGGCCGGCTCGAACTGGTCGACCGGCTGGGGATCCGGCTCGGCAACGACGCCGAGACCGTTCTGCGTCGTCTCGACGAGGATTCGTTCGACGAGGATGCGATCGACTGGAATTGCGGTCGCGCCCACGACGAGTCATATGCCGCCCATGTGCGCGACGTGGAGTCCGACCTGCCGGCGCGCTTCAACGCAGACCCGGGCCGGCTGCGCGACGCGTCGGGCAGCGCCGGCCGACTTGTGCTGTTCGCCGTCCGGCTCGACAGCTTTCCCGCCGAGACCGATCCGGTCGTGTTCTATGCCGGCACCGGCGATCCCGGCCGCTTCGCCGCCCTGCGCAGAACCCTGCTGACCGCGCCGATGACGCTGCCGATCGCCTGCGAATATCTGCATCGCGACGCGTTCGACATGGCCGATCGCTACGGCAAGGATACGGTGATCGCCATCGAGCGGCTCGGAACCGCCCGTCTGCCGGCGCTGTTCGCGCTCAAGGCAAGGGTCGACCGTGTCGCCGAACGTGCCCCGATGCTGCCCGGCAATCTCGCCGATCGCCTGCTGCAAGGCGCGTCCAGGCTGTTTCCGGACCATCTGCCGCCGCGGCTGCGCGCGTTCCGGGCCCGATACGCGCACCATCTGATGCTGAAAGTGTCCAACGCGGACGCGTCGCAGACCGAAGCCCTGCTGCGCGACGCGCTCGGCGAGGACGGTTTCTTCCGCTGCACTGCGCAGGAGGCGGCCAAGGCGTTCCTGCTGCGCTTCGCCACCGCCGGCGCCGCGGTGCGCTATCGCGCGCTGCATCCGAGGACGGTACCGGACATCGTGGCGCTCGACGTCGCGCTACCACGTAACCAACGCGATTTCTTCGAGACGCTGCCGGCGGAGTTCGACGCGCTGCTGTCGCATCGCCTGTATTACGGCCATTTCCTCTGTCACGTCATGCACCAGGACTACGTGCCGCTGCCAGGCGTCGACCCTGTGGCGCTCGAGCATCGTCTGCTGGCGCTGCTGCAGGCGCGCGGCGCCAAGGCGCCGGCCGAGCACAATGTCGGGCATCTCTACCAGGCCGACCCGGCGTTGGCCGCGCATTACCGCACGCTCGATCCGTGCAACTGTCTCAATCCGGGCATCGGCCAGACCAGCAAGCTGCGCTGCTGGGGCGAGCCCGCCGCAGCGTGAGGACGACCGCATGATTTTCCGGATCAAAACATCGCTCCATGCCGGCCTCGCGGCGCTGCTGCTCGGCGGCGCGCCGGCCGCCAGCCTGGCGCAGACCAGGATCGGCGACGTCAGCACCACCTTCCGCCTGGTCGGACGCAACGACAAGATCGCCGTCGATCGCTACGACGATCCGAAGGTCGATGGCGTGTCGTGCTACATGTCGCACGCCGAGACCGGCGGCGTGAAAGGCTCGCTCGGCCTCGCCACCGACCCGTCGCGTTTCTCGCTGAGCTGCAGGGCCACCGGTCACGTGGCGCCGAAGGGCGAGCTCCCCGACAACGAGATCGTATTCGGCGAGCGCTCGTCCTTCTTCTTCAAGGAGCTGCGGGTCTCGCGGCTCTACGACCGCGACAAGCGCACCCTGGTCTATCTGGCCTGGTCCACCAAGGCGATGACCACCGGCGGCAGCCCGTACAACGCCGTGACGGTGGTCCCCCTCGACAGCCCCTGAGAGACCGTTCGAGCGCCGCTCACCAAACTGTGAGCGGCTGGCGCGGCCCGGACATGCATCGCCGGGTATCGACGGCGTTATCGTTGTTTCGAGGCAGGTTGCGCATGTCCATTCCGGTCGCCCTCACCATCAATGGCAGACGTCACGCTCTGGTGCTGGATGATCCGCGCGTCACCCTGCTCGACCTGCTCCGGGAGCGGCTCGACCTCACCGGCACCAAGAAGGGCTGCGATCGCGGCCAGTGCGGCGCCTGCACCGTGTTGCTCGACGGGCGGCGGGTGAATGCCTGCCTGGCGCTGGCCGTCAGCCATGACGGTGCCGACATCGTCACCATCGAGGGGCTGGCCGAATCCTGCGGCCTGGAGCCCGGCCAACTGCATCCGGTGCAGTCTGCGTTCATCGATCATGACGCCTTTCAGTGCGGCTTCTGCACCCCCGGCCAGATCATGAGCGCGGTCGGGCTGCTGCGCGAGGCGCGGTCGGACCCGAACCTGGACGACGATCCCGAGCGGGTGCGCGAACTGATGAGCGGCAATCTGTGCCGCTGCGGCGCCTATCTCGGCATCACCGAGGCGATCCTGGACGCGAGCGCGCGCCTGCGTGACGCGGGAGCCGAGGCATGAACCGCTTCGACTACGTGCGCGCCGCCAGCGTCGCCGAGGCCGTGGCCGCCTGGGTGCCGGGCGCCAGCTTCCTCGCCGGCGGCACCAATCTGCTCGACCTGATGAAGGGCGATATCGTCCGCCCGTCGCGCCTGATCGACATCACCCGCATTCCCGGACTCGACTCGATCGAGCCCCTGGCCGATGGCGGGCTGCGCATCGGCGCCCTGGTGCGCAACAGCGATCTCGCGCGTGATCGCCACGTCTCCGGCACCTATCCGGCGCTGGCCGAGGCGCTGCTGTCCGGCGCCTCCGGGCAGCTCCGCAACGCGGCGACCACCGCCGGCAACGCGATGCAGCGCACGCGCTGCGCGTACTTCTACGATCCCGCCAGCGCCTGCAACAAACGCGATCCCGGCGCCGGCTGCGACGCGCGCGGCGGCGACACGCGGCTGCATGCGGTGCTGGGCTGGAGCGCGCACTGCATCGCCACCAACCCGTCCGATTTCTGCGTGCCGCTGGCGGCGCTCGACGCCGTGGTCGAGATCGCCGGCCGGTCCGGCACCCGCGAGGTGGCGCTGGAGGCGTTCCACACGCTTCCCGGCGACCACCCCGAGACCGAGACCGTGCTGGAGGAGGGCGAGATGATCCTGGCCGTCCGCCTGCCGCCGGAGGCCGCCGGCTTCGCCGCGCATTCCCGCTATCTCAAGGTCCGCGAGCGCACCTCCTACGCCTTCGCCGTGGTCTCCGCCGCCGCCTCGCTTCGTCTCGCGCAGGGCCGCATCGCCGAGGCCCGCCTGGCGCTGGGCGGCGTGGCGGCGAAGCCCTGGCGCGCCCGCGAGGCCGAGCGGTTGCTGATCGGACGCCTCCCGGACGCGGCCGCCTGGACCGAGTGCGCCGCCGCCGCGCTCTCCGGCGCGCACCCATCCGGCGACAACGACTTCAAGATCGATCTCGCCCGGCGCCTGGTCGCGACCGCGTTCGCCCGCGCCGCCGCCGGCACGCCCGATCGTCTCCCGGCCTTGCCGGCCTCGCCCTTCGCCGTTCCGGTCGTTTCCAGTGGAGTGCACGCCTTTGCCTGACACGATCCCCACCGCGCTTCCGGCCGCGCTTCCGGCCCTGGCGCCCGGCCACGTCCGGCATGGATCGAGCATCGGCCAGCCGCTGACCCGCCGCGACGGCGCGCTGAAGGTCACCGGCGCCGCCCGCTTCGCCGCCGACAATCATCCGCCCGGCATGCTGCATGCGGTGATGGCGGTTGCCAGCATCGCGCATGGCCGCGTGCAATCGCTCGATATCGCCGCCGCACGGGCGCATCCCGGCGTGGTCGAGGTGATGACCTCCTCCAACGCGCCGAAACTGGCCCGCCATCCCGACCAGACCGGCCAGCCTTTCACCTACAAGCTCGACCTGCTCCAGGACGACCGTGTGCGTTACGCCAACCAGCCGATCGCGGTGGTGATCGCCGAGACGCTGGAGGCCGCCACGGAAGGCGCGCTGCTGCTGCGTCCGACCTATGCGGCGGAGCCGTCCAGCACCAGCCTCGACCAGGCCGAGCGTTTCGTGCCGGACACGGTCGGAGTCGGCAGTCCGCCGAACGAGACCAGCGGCGACGTAGCGGCCGGTCTGGCCGACGCCGACAGCAGGATCGAGGCGACCTACGACACGGCGCCGCAATACCACAACGCGATGGAGCCGCACGCGGTGGTGGCGCGCTGGGACGGCGACCGGCTGTTCCTCGATACGCCGAGCCAGGGACTATCGATGGCGCAGGCCCGGATCGCCGGCCTGTTCGGCATCGACGCCGCCGACATCCATATCGAGAGCCCGTTCCTCGGCGGCGGCTTCGGGTCCAAGGGTGCCGTGTGGGCGCCGCAGGTGCTGGGCATCATGGCCGCCCGCCTGGTCGGCCGTCCGGTCAAGCTGGTCACCCGGCGCGAGCAGATGTTCGGCCCGGTCGGGCATCGTGCGCCGACCCGGCAGACGCTCCGCCTCGGCGCCGACCGGGACGGGCATCTCACAGCGGTCGATCACCACACCCTCACCGCATCGAGCACGTTCGACGACTTCTTCGAGCCGTCCGGCAGGGTTTCGCATACGCTCTACGAGACGCCCAATCTGCGCACCACCCACGAGGCGGTCCGGCTCGATACCGGAACGCCGTTCTTCATGCGCGCGCCTGGAGAAGCCTCCGGCAGCGCCGCGCTGGAGAGTGCGGTCGACGAGCTGGCGGAGGCCTGCGGCATGGATCCGCTCGCCTTCCGCATCGCCAACTACGCCGAGCAGGAGCCGAAGAGCGGCAAGCCCTTTACCTCGAAGAAGCTGCGCGACTGCTACGCACGCGGCGCCGAGCGGTTCGGCTGGGCGTCGCGGCCGCTGCAGCCGCGCACGCTGCGGGACGAGGCCGGGCTCCTGGTCGGCTGGGGCATGGGCACCGCCAGCTTCCCGGCGCTGATGATGCAGGCCACCGCGCGCGCCACCCTGCATGCCGACGGCACCGGCCTGATCGAGCTCGGCGCGCATGACATGGGGCAGGGCGCCTGGACCGCGTTCGCGCAGATCGGCGCCGACGGGCTCGGCCTCGACGCGGCTGCGGTCGAGCTGCGGATCGGCAATTCCGCTCTGCCGAACGCCGGCATGGCCGGCGGCTCCGCCCACACCGCGACCGCCGGCTCGGCGATCCACGACGCCGCCACGGCCGCGATCCGCGCGCTGGCCGATCTCGCCACCGGCGACGAGCGCTCGGCCCTGTTCGGCGCCGGCAACCAGGGCGTGGTCGCGCGGGACGGGCGGCTGCATCGCAAGGACGACGAACAGCGCAGCGAGCGTTACGCCGACATCCTCGCCCGCGCCGGCCGCGCCAGCCTCTCCGCCGACGGCAAGGCGGCGCCGAACGCCGCCAACCAGGCGCAGTATGCCGCTCACGCGCATGGCGCCGTGTTCGCCGAGGTGAAGATCCACCCCACCCTCGGACAGATCCGCGTCACCCGTCTGGTCGGGGCGTTCGCCGCCGGCGCCATCATCAATCCACGCCTGGTCACCAGCCAGTATTACGGCGGCATGATCTGGGGGGTGAGCTTCGCCCTGCACGAGCACGCGCTGCACGATCCGCGCACCGGCCGGGTGATGAACGCCAATTTCGCCGAGTACCGCGTGCCGGTGAATGCCGATATTCCGGATATGGAGGCGATCCTGGTCGAGGAGGACGACCCCTACGTCAACGCCCTCGGCGTGAAGGGCGTCGGCGAGATCGGCATCACCGGCACGGTCGGCGCGATCGCCAATGCGGTCTGGCATGCCACCGGGATACGGGTGCGTCGGCTGCCGATCACGTTGGAGCGGCTGCTTTAGGCTGTGCTCTGCCGGGCGCCCGCCAGGGGACGGTCGTCCCCTGGACCCCTGGGGCCTATTCTTTCTTGGCGAACCAGCGTTCGAACCAGGCGATGCTGCGCTTCTTCGCGTCGGCCATGTCGGCGTCGTCCGACAGGCCGTGGCCCTGGCCGGGGTAGACCACGAACTCGGTCGGCTGGTTCAGCATCCGCAGCGCCTGGGCG